>JAVHLO010000349.1 GCA_031082105.1 Planctomycetota bacterium | reverse complement strand
CCCTGCGTCCCCCTTTGCTAAGGGGGACTTCGTCCCGACTGCGGTCGGGACGAAAGTGGGCCGCGCCCCGGCTAGTCCGCATTGTTAACGAACGCGGCAACATCTGATCGAGTTCGTAGTGACGCCGCAAGGGTTGTCCAATCGAGCGCCTGAGGCGCCACTACAAACTGTCGGCCCTCGCCGAAGGTTCGTAAATAACGCGGGCTAAGGCCTGCGTTTTGCCCGGCGGCCTCGAGCCGGCGGCCCCTCGCCGAGCACGACAAGCCTCTTGTCGACCTGCCGTTCGATTCGCGCGCCGAGGCTTTCGAGTTTCTTCTCGAGCTTCTCGTAGCCGCGGTCGACGTGATAGACGCGCGTCAGCTGCGTTGTGCCCTTCGCGGCCAGACCGGCCAGGACGAGCGCCGCGCTGGCGCGCAGGTCCGAGGCCATCACCGTCGTGCCGGATAACCGATCGACGCCGTGCACGATGGCGGTCGCCCCTTCCTTCCGGATGTCGGCCCCCATGCGGTTCAGCTCCGCGACGTGCATGAACCTGTCGGGATAGACCTTCTCAGAGACGACGCTTATCCCCTCCGCGAGTGAAAGCAGCGTCATAAGCTGCGCCTGCATGTCGGTCGGAAAACCGGGGTACGGGAGCGTGGTCATCTGCGTCGGTCTGAGCTTCTGCGGCCCCATGACCCTGCAACGCGAAGGTTCTTTTGCCACGGCCACGCCGATCTCGCTCAATTTGTCGATCACCGCGCCGAGATGGTCCGGCCTGCACCCCTCGATCGTCACGTCGCCCTGGGTGATTGCGGCGGCGACCATCAGCGTGCCGGCCTCAATCCGGTCCGGGATGACCTTGTGTTCCGCGCCGCCAAGTTTCGCTGCGCCCTCGATGACCAGGCGGTGAGTGCCAACGCCCTTTATGTTTGCCCCCATCTTCAGAAGGAACTCACACAGGTCCTGCACTTCCGGCTCGCAGGCGGAATTCTCGATGACCGTGCGTCCCTCGGCGAGCGCGGCTGCCATGAGCACGTTTGCGGTCCCGGTCACCGTCGAGCCGAACGACCCGCCAAGGAACATCTCAGTGCCGCGCAGGCGAGTCGCCCTAGCCGTAACGTAGCCGTGTTCGATGTCAACTGTTGCGCCCAGCGATTTGAACCCCTTCAGGTGCAGGTCGATCGGCCTTATGCCGATCACGCACCCGCCGGGCAGCGAGACCTCGGCCCTGTGGCGTTTCGCCAGGAGCGGACCGAGCACGCAGACGGACGCGCGCATCGTGCTGACAAGCTCGTACGGCGCGCGGCACTGCGATTCGTCCTTCACCTGGGTCTCGATGTCGCCGTTGGACCTCCGCGTGACGGACACGCCCAGCCCGCGCAGGATGTTGGCGATGGTGTTGACATCGCTGAGAGGCGGAACTCCCTTGATGACGCACTTCTTGTCGGTCAGGAGCGAGGCCGCGAGGATCGGCAGCGCGGCGTTCTTCGAACCGCTGACCTCGACCGTCCCTTCCAAGCGATGCCCGCCTTCTATCACGAACTTGTCCATTCAGCTACGACTCCGACAGGGCAACGGGTCTTTGGCCGGCGCTATCCACGAACCGGGGAAAAGCCCGACAGACTGTCATTCCGAGCCAAGTCCTATGATTATACCGCGGATTCCCCCTTTGTCAATCTTTCTCAATAGCGGCGGCCAGCGACTCCAGCGCAGCGAAGCAGCATTTTACCCCGATGACCCAATGAACCGCCATGACGCCAGGAATCATGAAGACATAGTATCCGGCCGGATGCGTTGAAGACTCGCGAGAATCCCGGCGTTCCCTTGACTTTCTTGGCGTCCTGGCGGTTTTCGGATTGTCAAGATCCTGAATCTCGTTCCGGACCCTCCAGACTCAGGATTCTACAGCCACGTGGTGACGCCGTAGATGTGTTCCCCGGTGCTGCGCAGAAGGAACATGCACAGCGGCACGACCCGGACAAGCGGGATGGCCACCTTGAACCTCCACACGCTCAGCATATTCAACAGCCAGCAGACTCCGGCCCACAGGCCGGCGTACAGGAAATGACATGCGATTCCGATGCAGATGGCGTTGTGGATGCCGAAGCGGGTCATGAGGGCCGACAGCGCTTCGTTGCCCTCTTCGAGCGGCTCGCTGATGTGGTCCAGCGTGGCAATACTGTCCGCGACCAGCGCGCTGAGCCACGCCAGCACGAGCACGAGGACGAGCACCCGCTCGATCCTGCGCAGGCGCGCATTGTTGCGCGTGAAGAATTCCTTTGCTCTCTCGTCGCGGGTGCTCATGGTTGAAGACTGAGGATAGACGGTTCGTAGTAACGACTTCAGTCGTTCGACTGACCAGCGACTGAAGTCGCCAGCCCGTATTACTCGCGTATCAGGGAAAAAGGCCGACAGACTGTCATTCCCGCGAAAGCGGGAATCCAGCAAACGGTGCAACGGCAAGAGGACAAGACAGGATTCCGACAGCCTCGGTCGCGTCGGTGACCCACTGGATTCCCGCTTTCGCGGGAATGACGTTTCCACGCTTCTTCATGAATAGGTCCGGCTAGTAGGCTATTCGAAAACCGCGGAACTCATCCGAGGGCGGTTCCCATTCGACCCGGACATCGGTGACGTGCGCGTGCGAAGGGCCGCGGTTGCACCATTCGACCATCCCTTTCACCGCCGCCTGTGTTCCCTCGAAGACGGCCTCGACACGGCCGTCGGCCAGGTTTCGCACCCAGCCGGTCACGCCGCGCTGAGCGGCTTCCTCCTGAGTGTAGGCCCGGAAGCATACACCCTGCACGCGGCCGGTTATGTAAACATGCGCGCGAGATTCGGCCATGGCGAAACACTCAACACTTCCAATGCCGCCTAGGGACCTTCTTCCTCGACAAAGGTCGAAACCTCGATGTCGCCGTTGCGGGCCAGTCGCACGGTCACCGCGCCCGACTTCGAGGTATCCGCCACGCGCGCGCCGCGTTCCCAGTACGCGGCGAACACGCGCAACATCGACTGCGCGTCGCCAGCCCGCTTCCGCCGGCTCACGACCACCACTGACGGTTTCACCGCTTCGATGAACTCGACACAGAGCGACCCGGCGCTGCCGTGGTGCGGCACGACGAGCACATCGGCGCGGAGGTCCGCCCCGGACTTGCAGAGCAGCTTCAGTCCACGCAGTTCGAGATCGCCCGTCAGGAGAACGCTGCGCCCGCCGAACGAGACCTTTACGACAAGGCTTCGATCGTTCTCGGAGAGCGCGGCATCGCCGATAATTCTATCATCGGGCCAGAGGATGTCAAGGGTTGCCGCTATCCTTTCCCCGCCTTTCCGCTCAGGATCTCCGGCCGATCCGCACAGAGTGACTTTCACAGGAGAACCGATCGATGTCAGGCCGGTGTCGATGTCTTCAAGGGAAACCTGCGAGACTCCCAGCCTGCGGGCAATATCAGGCAGCTCTCTTCCGAAGGCGCGCGAGACACATAGCTGTTCGATCCCGAGCCGCCGCGCGAAGGAAGCGAAGCCATTGATATGATCGTCATCGGGATGGGACAGCGCCAGCGTATCCACGGAGCGCATCTTCCGGGTCCACACATACGGCGCGACGATGTTCCGCCCGACATCACCCGACCTGCTGCCGCCGACATCGTAGAGCATCGTGAAACCGCTGCCGGTCTCGACGAGCACGCTCAGCCCATGCCCGACATCGAGCACGGTCACGCGAACCAGGTCGTCGTGCTTCGAGGGCAGACAGTAGTCGCGCGCGGCAAGCGCAACGAAGACCGCGCCGGACACGGCCGCCACAAGCGCGGCGCGCCGGACCGTGCGGATCGCGGCAAGGCCGGCCATGGCAGCGAAGAACGCGAAGACGGTGACGAGCGAAGGGCTCGGCAGGTAGAAACTCAAGCCGGGTATGCCGGCCAACACCGACGCGAGCCGGCCGATCACCGCGCCGGACCATGATGCGACCATTCCGAACAGGTCGGCGACCGGCGCAAGCCACAGCAGCGAGGCCACGCTCGTCAGCAAGGACGCGCCCAACAGGACGAACATCACCGGCGACAGCAGAATGTTTGCAATTACGGCGATCGGCGTGAATACATTAAAATAATACGCTGTGATTGCGCACATCCCGACCCACACGGCGGCGGATCTTGCAAAGCCAATCACGAGCCAGCGCATGAAGAACCTCAGCGCGCGCCTGAACACGCCGGGTGTCT
>JAVHLO010000348.1 GCA_031082105.1 Planctomycetota bacterium | reverse complement strand
ACCAGCTTCAGATGGCGTTCGTGCACGTCACAAACGCCGGCGGCGGGAAGGCCAAGGACGGCAGAAAACCGAAGACGCCGGGCTAGTGGTTCATGACATTTGAGGTCGAGAATCAGTGCCGCGACCATGAGGGAGCGGTAGGCGGTAGGTTACCCGGAAGCTGAATCGTCACGAACCACCTGCGGCCGGCGCCAATTTTCGGAGGCTTCGAATGGACTGCGGCAAGACCAGAAACACCAAGGGGTGCAAGTGCACGTATGAGCCCTGCGAGAGAAAGGGGCTCTGCTGTGAATGTCTGCGGTATCATTTGTCGATGAAACAGTTGCCCGGTTGTTGTTTTCCCCCGGAAGCGGAGAAGACATATGACCGGTCCTTTCGCAAGTTCATCGAGATCCATGGAAAGTAGAGCCGGAGATGGCCGACCAGTACGAAATCTTGCTCGGTAAGATCGCGGTTGAGCAGGGCTACGTCACTCAGGACGAGCTTGGCGAGTGCATCCGCGTGCAGAACGAGGAGGAGCCTCCGCGTCCGCTGGGCGAGGTGCTGATCGAGCACGGCTACCTGACGAAATCGCAATTGACCCACATTCTCGGAATCCAGAAAGAGAACCTCGAAAAGACGGACCCGCGCACGAACCAGAGACAGCAGGACAGCCTGTTCGGGAAGCTCACCGTGGAGGAGGGGTTCGTCACGCCCGAGGAACTGAAAGAGGCGTTGCGTCTGCAGGGGCTTGCCGAAGCCCAGGGGCAGTTCATCCAGCTTGGCGAGATGATGATGAAGCTCGACTATCTCACGGCGGGCCAGGTCCAGAAGATCCTCGCCCGGCAGAAGAAGTGCATAATGGCGTGCTCGAGCTGCGGTGCGATCTACAACGTTGCGGGTGATTCGACAACCGTCGCGGTTTGCCCGTTGTGCAAAGTGCAGCTCGTCCCTACGAGCGAGAAAGAGCCCGTTTGCGCCGACGACCGGGTACATACGGGCGTAGCCTCGCCTGCCGCGGCCCCCGCAGCCAAGCCGGCCGTGGCGCCTCCCGCGGCGGAGACGAAGAAGGCTCCCGAAGCGCAGGTCTTCGAACCGGCTCAGCCGGTCGCCGAAACGACCAGACCGGAACCTGAAGTTCCAGAGCCGGCCGGGGTCAAGCTGGAAGCGCAGTTGGCCGAGGTCCGCCCGCCGGCCGAAAAGGCGCCGGTCGCGACGGCGCCTGAGGAAGTCCCGGCCGGGCCACCCAAGGCAGAGGCGGCAGCGCGCCTGCCCGAGGTCATTCCACCGGCTGAAGAGGCGCCGGTCGCGGCGGCGCCTGAGCGGGTCGTGACCGGGGCGGCCAAGGTCGCAGCCGCGCCGTCTCCCCCGAAGGTGTCTGCACCGGAGAAGACGACGCCGACGATTCCCGCGCCCGCTGCGAAGCCGGTCACAGAACCTCACGAAGATGTCGGTGCGATTCCTGCCCAGACCTCCGCGAAAGTCGCGGCTCCGCCTGCCGTGGCGCCAAGAACAACGCCTGCAGGAACACCCGTGCCTTCGCCCGGCGTGGCGCAATCGCCGACGAAGCCTGCAGCAGTGGTCTCCACACCGACGCCGAGCCCTGTGGCGCCTACGCCGCCACGCCAACCGCTGTCTCGAACCCCATCCGGCATGTCGTCTGCGAGGCTGTCTGGAATTGCGGCCCTCGAAGCTGCGCTGACACGGCAACCAGGCGAGGCGCAATCGACGGCGCCTCCTCCTGTTGCACCGCGTCTACCCGCTGCGCAGACACCCTCCAAAACGTCTGGCGACGCGAAGGCGTCGGGCGTAATGCCACGCGTCCCCACCGCGCCGGCGCCAGCCGCACCGGCGGCAACGAAGCCCGGAGTCGTACCGCGCCAGACGACGGCCGCTACGCCTGCCGCGCCGGTCGCCAGGCCGCCGCTCAAACAGACCACGCCGACGCCCAGGCCTCAGACCCCAGCGGCCGGGCCGCGCCAGCCCGCCGCGCCCACACCCGCGACAGTGAGACCTGTCGCCGCCGGCCCTCCAGCCGGTCAGGTCAAGCCGCCCAGTGCTGCACAATCGGCGGCGACCGTCATTCTCAGGCCGCCGTCCGCAAAGCCAACGCCGACGCCCGGCGTCGCCTCGACAAGGCTGGGTGTTGCGCCCGTCTCGCCCTCGAGACAGCCGACCCGGTTCCCGGCCGCGGCGGGGCCGGCGGCGCCGGGACAACTTCAACCGAAAGGGCCGCGGATATCCGCGAACAGGACTGTGGTGCTGCCCACGGCCTCACTGCGGACCGGTCAGCGGGCCGTGCCGCCCGTTTCCGATGCGGTCGGCGCGAAGATCGCCGGACCCGCGCCTGAGGCCGCCTTGGCCAAGTGTCCGATCTGTGATACGGAATTCCGGGGCGCTCCCGACCCCGGGTCGACGCGCGTGCGGTGCCCGAAATGCCGCACGTCGTTCACCCCGCGCAGATGAAAGGGATTTCCCGCGCCCATGTTCGGTCGCGGGGGTGGTTATTTTTTCTTGACTGCACAATCAGCGCCGATTCTCGCCAGGAAAATCCAAATCGTCCGGAAACGCACGTCTCAAGCGCAATCTCAGGCGAAAGTTTTTTGGAACACCAACCTCTTTTGGCTTGACATGTCCACTAATAGGGGTATAATACCAGACCGCTACATTACGTTGCGTACTATGTGAGGGGGCACCATGAGTCATACAGCGTCCGAATCGCTCTTCGGTTCGGCTTCGGGTAGGGCTGTTTCAAAGGCCAACGGCGCGGGGGGAGGCATGCGGGTCAACCTCAGCGTGAACGCCCGTCGCGTCCTGGAAAAAAGGTATCTCAGAAAGGACCATTCGGGCAGGATTGCCGAGACGCCCGAGGACATGATGCGCCGTGTCGCGCACAACATCGCCCAGGCGGAGCGCGTGTTTGACCCCAGCGCGGATCTCCCGAAGTGGGAGGAACGCTTCTACGCGATGATGTGCCGGCTCGATTTCCTCCCGAATTCGCCCACCTTGATGAACGCCGGTCGCGAGCTGCAGCAGCTTTCCGCATGTTTTGTTTTGCCCGTCGACGACTCCATCGAGTCGATCTTCGAGATAATCAAGAATACTGCGCTCATCCACAAGAGCGGGGGCGGGACCGGGTTCGCCTTCTCGCGAGTGAGGCCGCGCAACGACCTCGTGAGCACGTCGCACGGATTGTCCAGCGGACCGCTCTCGTTCATGAACGTCTTCAACGAGGCGACCGAGGCGATAAATCAGGGCGGATTCCGGCGAGGGGCCAACATGGCCGTGCTGCGCGTCGATCACCCTGACATTCTCGATTTTATCACCGCGAAGGACGACCAGCGCCGACTCACCAATTTCAACATCTCCGTCGGGATCACCGAGGACTTCATGCGGAGAGTCGAACGCGACGAAGAATATGAGGTCGTCAATCCGCGCACGAATACGCCGACAAAGAAACTGAAGGCGCGCAAAGTTTTCAGCGCGATCGTCGAGCAGGCATGGAAGAACGGCGAACCGGGGATCGTCTTCCTCGACAGGCTCAACCGCGACAATCCGACCCCGAAGATCGGCGCGATCGAGAGCACGAACCCCTGCGGCGAGCAACCGCTCCTTCCGTACGAATCGTGCAACCTGGGTTCGGTCAATCTGAGGAATTTCGTCGAGAACAAGCGGATGGACTTCGAGAGGCTCGAACAGACGGTTCACATGGCCGTGAGGTTTCTCGACAACGTCATCGAGATGAACAGGTATCCGATTCCGATGATCGCGACCATGACGAAGGGGAACCGGAAGATCGGGCTGGGCGTGATCGGGTTCGCCGATCTGCTGCTGGAGCTGGGCGTGCCGTACGATTCGGAGGAGGCGATCGATATCGCGGAACAGGTGATGCGGTTCATCAACGAGCAGTCGAAGGTCGCATCGAGACAGCTCGCCGTCGAGCGCGGGGCCTTTCCGAACTTCAAGGACAGCACGTTCGCCGCGCGCGGAAGCACGCCCTTGCGAAACGCCACGACAACCACGATCGCGCCCACCGGCACGATAAGCATCATCGCGGGCGCGTCGAGCGGGATCGAACCGCTCTTCGCGGTCTGTTACTCGCGGAACGTGCTCGATAACGAGACCCTCGTCGAGTCCCACCCGTATTTCGAACAGCTCGCGAAGGATCGCGGCTTTCATTCCGAGACGCTGATGCAGGAGATCGCCCGCCGCGGCAGCCTGCACAATGTGCGCGAGGTCCCCGAGGACCTGCAGCGGCTGTTCGTTAC
>JAVHLO010000347.1:2642-4264 GCA_031082105.1 Planctomycetota bacterium | reverse complement strand
GTCACGGCTGATTTCAGTGAGGCGGCGCTACTACGATGCAGGGCAAAGTTGGTTTCGTCGCTCCCCGGGCGAACATGCGGTTTGAGTCCAGGCCAGGAGCGAATGACAGGCTGGTGCCGTCATTCCCGCGTCTGCCGCAGCGGATCCGCTGTGGCGGAAAAGCGGGAATCCAGAACTGACAGGGCCGGTGCCGACGCGAAGAGGGCCCGATCCCGGGGGGCTGAAGCATGGTGCGCCCGGCGCGACTCGAACGCGCAACCTTTGGGTTCGAAGCCCACCACTCTATCCAGTTGAGCTACGGGCGCATGATGAAGACGGCGATATTGTATCGGCTTGCGGCGGTAAAGTCAAGACTATCCGCGCGTCGGAGGAAGGCCTGCGCAAGGCCCAGAAGCTCGACTCGCGGTCGAGAAGCCCGGCCACGAATGACGTTCGAGATGTTACTTCAACGTACCGTTGTTACCTGGCAGTAACAGCCAAACAGAAATCAACCCTGTCCTCACTTAAATCACAGGCGCACGCCGGAACACGCCTCCGAGAGCAACATGCTGTTCTGCAATGCGCTGCGCCGAAGTCCATCAAGGAACTCCCAGGTTGGAGCGCTCGTCCGCGAAAACCTCTTCTTGCACGCCCCATGGCACACGGTTTGCTCTCTGCATCTCTGTCGCTGCAGGCTGGCACCACTCGCCTGCTCGAGGTCAAGGAAGGTCTGTCTTGTTTTCGGAGGGATACAGATGCGGTACGACAGAGATTCGAGGATTCCGCGCACGGATGCCGGACGCGCCGCGCGCACGGGTTTCACGCTGATCGAGCTTCTGGTGGTCGTCGCGATCATTTCACTGCTGGCGGCCCTGCTCATCCCGGCCATCATCGAGGCAAAACGCCGCAGCAAGGAAGGCATCACCAAGGCCGACATCGACCGGATCATCGGTGCGCTCGTCTGCTACCACGCCGACTACGGCGTCTACCCGCGCGACGGCCATCCAAGCCCGACCCACGGCGGGGCGACGACGGACCCAGTCTCGAACTCGACCACAAACCTGGTCGCGGCGCTCTCCCGGGTGGGACCCACGGGGGTACCCTACTTCGACTTCCCTGCCGCCCAGCTGCGCAATGGAAATACCGCCGGCAGCCAGACCATCCCGGAAGGCACGCAGCCACCGTATCCCGCGGGGACCTGCTGGTGGAGCATCGTCGGGTACCCGTTCTGGTACAGAGAGAACGAATTGGAGGTCGACAAGACGGGACTGTTCAAGCCCTACCTGTACGACTTGTGGACGCGCAGCTACTTCGATTGCCCGAGCAACCAATGGCCCGCGGCAGGAGTGAATCCGGGGCTTGTGCTACCGACCACGCACGTCCTGATTTCGAATTGGAAGTAGGCCGCCCTACCTCTCCAGCCGTTTCCACCTGAAGGCGTGCAGCCAGCCGTCGCGCGAACGCGCATAGACCATGTCGCCGCCGGCGCCAACATTTATCGCGCCGATCGGTATCGTGGCCTTCCACAGGGACTCGCCGTTCGTCGCGTCGAACGCCTCGACCTCCGAATACCCCCAGTCCCTCATCCCCGTCCGCACCGGACTCCTCAACACCACGAAGATGTCCCCATGCTTCAGTATCTG
>JAVHLO010000347.1:0-2632 GCA_031082105.1 Planctomycetota bacterium | reverse complement strand
AATTCGAAGAACCACTTCACGTCGCTCGTGAGCGGGTCCACCGCGACTATCTCGCGCTTGATGTATTCGAGTTCGTTTTCCTCTTCCCCGGACGGGCCAGGCTCCTCATCGGCGGTCGTATCGGTCGTCTCCCCCGCCTTCTCGCCGGCCTCCTCCGGCTCGAGCTCCTCCGTCCCCGTCTCCACCGGCACGCGGGTCGCAACCGTGTCGAAATACCGCTGCGTCGATGAATAGATGAATAGCCCACCCTCCACCCACAGGTGCAGCCCGTCGAACCGGTCGAGCTTGTAGTATCGCTCCATCTCGCCGCTCTCCGTGTTGATGGCGTGGATGTACCCGCCGCGTCTGGCGAAGATGAAGGCCTCGTCGGGCGACAGCGCCCTCGTCTCGCCGATCCGCTCCCATTTCAGCCCGCCGCTGAAGAAGTCGAACGAGTATACGCGCCGCCCGCCCTTGCGCATGTCGAGCAGGTCAACGAGCACCTCGTACCGGCTCAGGTGCAGGCCGCGAATCTTGCGCTCCACGGGCTTGAAGAGCCGCGCGCCGTAATCAAGTGTGGTCGTATAGTCGAGCTTCCACAGATGCTGGCCGTTTCTCGCGTCCACCGCGGCCAGCATCGTGGTATTGTACGCGTAGAGCCTGAGATTCTCCTCCGCGAGCACGGCATCCTCGGGCAGCTTGTTCGTCGACCAGACGAGCGCGCCGCTCTCCTTGTCGTACGCGCGCACGACCCCTTCCCCGCCCGTCGACACGTAGACGTATAACAGCTTCTCAGTCTCGAGGACGACCGGCTCTTCGATCTCGATGGGAACGCTCCAGACGGTCGAGCCGTCCGTCGCGCGCACGGCGTAGAAGACCGAATCGAGGGTCCGGAACGCGAGCGAATGACCGGACGGCTGAGGGAGGAAACCGCGCGACCGGAGCAGGAGCGGCACGTCCGAGCCGGGCGTCTCGAGCGACACCGGCTCGCTGACCACCAGCTTGACCCCATACTGGAAATCGCAGGGGAGCGACCAGACGAGTTCGACGTGTGCGGCGTTCGGGGCAAGGACGACCTTGCCCGGCCCGGCCGGGTCACGCTCCATCCGTGACGGCACCACCAGGCAACCCGCCATGCACGCCGCCAGCGCGGGCAGCCACAGGAATCGGAATACTCTCATCAGGAAAACTCCACCAGTTGATTTTGGATTCTAGATTTTGGATTTTGGATTTGCGTCCGACAATCCAAAATCCAAAATCTAAATTCTAAAATCGCGCCTTTAGCGCGTTTCGGTCGGCACCACCTGTCCCGCCTTCACGATCCGCTTGAACTCGCACAGTTCGTCGTAGTCGCAATGTTCGGAATACGGGACGTAGAGAAAGCCGGCAGGCACATTCCGCCTGTCCACCGCCCACCCGGTCGGAATGACGACAAGGCTGCGATCCGGGTTCGCCCGGAAATACTTGCCGAAAAAACCCATCGCGTACGCCCGGAATCGGGTCGCGCCCCGGTTCTGCGTTGCGAGCCGGTCGAGACCTATGGCCTTGTAACGGCGAAACTCGTCCTTTGTCATGTATATCGGCTGTTTGAACGTCCTGAATAGAGCCTCGAGTATCTTCTCCTTTCCGAGCGAATAGATGCCGATCATGATTTCCTTGTCCGGATTGACGCGGACCGCGTCGAGGATCCGGTCGATGCACACATCCTGGCTCGGGAACCGGTACTGGGGCCGGTCGTACGTGCAGTCCACGCAGAGCAGATCGACCGGCCCGATCGCCGCGGCGGTCGCGCGGATTTCGTCGTCAAGCCGGAAATCGCCGGTAAAGAGGATACGCCGGTCGACGGTCTCGACCAGGAACATGAGTGCGCCCGCGCAGTGGTTCGCGTGGTGCGCGGTGACCGTCCACCTCCGGCCGCACTCGGTAAAGGAGGCCGTGTGGTTCTTCTCAAGTATGACGATGTCGTCAAGGGGAGTGGCGTTGATCTCGGCAAGGAGCGCCGCGGTCTCCGCAGAGCATACGATTCTGCCGCGCTGGCGGCCTTTCTTCAGGCCGCGCATGTGGTCCGTGTGGAAGTGCGTGAGCAGGTAGACCCGCGCGGCGGGCCGGAAGTCGTCGATGCTGCACTGGATTTCGGGAAAGTGCATGGGGAAAGCCGCCTGCCGGCCTCGGCCGGAATTCGTTCGTGTTTCCAGAAAACAGCCCGACAGACCGTCATTGAGAGCCACATGGCCGGAGCCGCGAGCCGCCGCGTGGCAGGCTGCGACCTTCAGGAACGGATTTCAGCGTGTGACCTCGCGTTCGGCGCCGACGAACAGGTATTTTGCGCCGATCTCGAACTTGTCGCCGACCGGCGTCACACGCACGATCTCCGCCACGGCGTCCAGCATAAGCCTCAGGCGGGGGTAGGACAGCTTTATCCGCAGCCGCTTCTCGTGCGAAAGGTCGCGCGAGACGATCAGGCAGATGCCACCCTTGGACAGGTTCTTTGCCGTGGCGGGAACGTTCTCATCCGACCAGATCGAGGAATGCGGTCTCTGCAGGAAGACTGCGATCGGCAGATCGGTACTGACGCGCCGGGACCTTCTTCGTTCAGCCGCCGCGAGCTCACTTTCCTTCTCCTTGCCCGCCCTGCCTGGCGCGGGCAGGTCGG
>JAVHLO010000346.1:1141-4268 GCA_031082105.1 Planctomycetota bacterium | reverse complement strand
TTTCGATGCCGTTGTGGTACTTTTCGATGGGCAGCTCCATATTCTGGAGGACGTTGGTCGCGTCGCCCCAGGTCTTCTCGGCCTCGCGCAGCAGTTTTTCGACCTCGCCCCGGGCCTCGGCGCGGGCGCGCTCGGACGCCTGTTCGGCGACCTGTGCGCTGAGCGCAGCATCGACTCTCGCGCGGCCGGCGAGCGCATCCGGGTTCTCCTGCGCGCCCTGCAGGACGATCAGGTAGAGATCGCGTGCGCGGGAGAGCTCGCCCCCGTCTTCCAGCGTCCTTGCCTCATCGAGCTTCGCCCTCAACGCCGCCTCGCGGCCGGCGGACGAGGCCCAGAAGAACACCCCGAGCGCGATCCCGGCCAGCACGGCGGCGGCAACGACCGCAGACTGTATCTTTTTTCGCATGGCCCGGCGCAGGATACGCTCGAACAGGCCCGGCGTGCGGGCGAGGACGGTCTCACCGGCGAGGTAGCGGCCGATATCATCACCGAACGCCCGCGCATCCTGGTACCTGTGCCGCGGCGCCTTCTCAATCGCCTTCAGGCAGATCGCCTCAAGGTCCTTCGGGACGGCGGCAGAAAGCCGGGACGGGGCTGCCGGTTCGGCGTTCATGATCTGCCAGGCCAGCGCAAGGAACGAATCGGCCTCGTAGGGCATGATGCCGGTCAGGAGCTGGTACATTATCACACCGAGGGAATAGACGTCCGCGGCGGGTCCGATCCTGGCGGTATCGCCAGCCGCCTGCTCGGGGGAGAAGTACATCGGCGTCCCCATGAACTGGCCTTCGACGGTGACGCCTGACTTCGCGACCTCTTTGAAGTCCTTCGCGAGCCCGAAGTCGACGAGGAACGGCGTGCCCGCCTTGTCGATGAGGATATTCGCCGGCTTGATGTCCCTGTGCGCGATCCCCTGCTTGTGCGCCGAATCGAGCGCGAAGGCCATATCGCGTATGATGCTCAGCCCCTGGTTGAGCGTGAGCCGTCTTTGTGCCTGGCCGGGCTTGCCGTCGGACTTCGTCGCTGCCGCCCGCTGCGCCGCTACGGCAATCCCGGTCGGCCTGCTCTTTGCGCGCGTGTCACCCAGCAGTGCCTGCAAGGACTCGCCGTCGATGTAGTCCATTGTCAGGTAGTATTCGTCTTCCATCATTCCGACATCGTGTATCTGTACAATATTCGGGTGGCGCAATTTGGCGGCTGCTCGCGCCTCACGCTGGAACCGCGCGACGAGTCCCGGTCCATCGGCGACCCTTTGTGCGCGCAGCACCTTCAAGGCCACGAACCGGCCGAGTTGGGGGTCGCGCGCCTTGTAGACCGTGCCCATCCCGCCCTCGCCGACCTTTTCGACGATCTCGTAGCGGCCGAACCTGCCGCTGGCGCCCGGCGTTCGAACGGGCGAAGGCGCGGGCGCGGCCCCGGTTGCGGAGTCGGAAGGGGAAGTGAGAACGGTCTTGGCCAGGTCGATGCCGACAAGCCGGCTCGAACAGGCCGGGCATCGCGCGTCCGCGGGCTTCATCGTGACGGGAATGGAGAACCGCCCGTTGCACTTGCGGCATGCAAGGACGCGCCGGGTCTGAGGAGAGACGCCGCCCGCGTCGCCGGCCGCACCCGCGGCCGATGCGGGGCGGGAGTCAACCCGCTCCTGCCCCTGCGGATCTCTCCGGTCAGGATTATGAGGTTGTGCAGCCATGTCAGATCAGCGACGATGCCTCTCCGCAACAGCCAACAAGGAAACGGCGGGCGTGAGATGTGTGTCTGTCCCAGCCGCCTTTCCTTGAAGCCGATGCTCCATGCAGGAATTCTATCAACTGATGCTTGATTCGTCAACATAAAACCTCTATAATTGCACACCAGGCCGGGACGGGAAAGAGCCCAATTGCAGGAACAAAGCCAAGGGCTGCTTCACTGTGGTCTGTTTCTGCATTTCGTCAGTTTGAGCGTTCCGACATGCGAACAGCCCCGACGGACAATCGAAACGACACGGACGACCTCGGGTCTTCTCCGACGCCGTTGTGGCGGCGCTTCGCGCTAGTGGCCGTCTATGGCGTCATATTCATCGCGGCAGCCACCTTCGGACTGGTCCGGTACCTGAAGTGGCGCGCCGCGAAGAACGAACGGCCCGTGAGGGCGGAAGAGACGATGTCGTACGCCTTCAAGGACGAGCTGCCGTTCTTCGTCCCACGGCTCGCGGAGATTGACCAGGCGCTCGGCATGAACCGCTACGGGCCGGCCCGCGAGGCGCTCGAACAACTGCTGGCGCAGGTCGCTTCTCCCGAGATGAAGACGCTCGTGAAGGAGCGGCTCCGTGACGCGATGGCGCTCCAGAGCCTTGTAGTGATGCTCGGCACGAAGATCGCCGAGGCACAGGACGATCCCCCCTCGTACGCGCGCGAGTCGGGTTCCATCATCCAGATCGTGGGAATGCGGCCCGACTGCCTCATCGTCGTGGACTCCGAAAAGCCACGGCTCAAGCTGGCCCTCGACTGGCATGACATAAGCCCACGCGAGATGCACGACATCCTCCACATGTACGGGCTGCTCGAACAGCTTCCGCTGACCTCGGCGCTGTTCTGCGCTGTGAACGGCTTCGAAGCCGAGTTCCGCGCGTTCGCGTTCGAGGCATGGAACCTCTTCCCGGACGACCGCGACCGGATCGCCGCATGGTTCTCGTGGGCCGCCCGCGGGCGCGACTTCCGCGCATGCCGCGTGCCGGGCTTCAAGGTGACCGACCTCGTCGCGTGGGAAGGTAAGCTCATCACCACCGAAGAAGAAAAGGCCATCGCCGCCGCCGCAAAGGAGGCCGACCGCCAGCGCGCCGAGAAAGAGCGCCTCCAGCGCGAGGAGAACGAGCGGCTGCGGCTGGAAGAAGAACGCCGCAGACGAGAGGTGGAAATGGACGTCGCCGCGCGCGAACGCGAGCGGCTCGCTGACGAGGCCGAGGACCGCGAGTTCCCCATCGCCCTCTCCGAGCTCGACCGGCTCGTCAAGGTGTTCCGCTATGGCAGCGCGCTCCAGGGGCTCCAGGAGTACCGGGGACGCCTGCGACAGGACAAGTACCGCCAGCAAGTCACCCAACGGATCAACGAGGTCGAAAAGTTCCTCCAGCTCTTCGAGCGGCTCAAGAAGACCG
>JAVHLO010000346.1:0-1131 GCA_031082105.1 Planctomycetota bacterium | reverse complement strand
GACCGTCAACGAAGGCAATCTCGCCGATGCGAAGGTCAAGTTCGGCAAGGACCTCGAGAATACAGGCGCTATCGTGTCCGCCACCGACTTCGAATTCGAAGTACGCGTACCCCAGGGCTTCATCAAGATGCGCTGGGAATATCTCAAGCCGCGCCAGGTCTATGATTTCTACCAGCGGCTTCCACTCTCGACCGACGACCTCGTCCTGCTCGGCATCTTCTGTTTCGAGCTCAACCTCGAGAACGATGCCCACGCCTGCCTCGTCAAGGCGCTGAAACAGCGCCCCTCGCTCAAGCAATTCGTCGACGCCTGGGTCGCGCGCCAGATGGGGATCGAACTCACGCCCGAGGGGCTTGTCGCGTACATGGGACGGCTCGTCACCCCGGTCGAGAAGGCCAACCGCGAGAAGGGCCTCGTCCTCTTCGAAGGCGAGTGGGTCACGCCGGAAGACCGCGACATGCTCGCGCAGGGGTTCAAGAAGTTCGAGGGCAAGTGGTGGGCGCGCGACGAGGCGGAACTCATCGCAAAGGGGTTCCGGAGGTACAAGGAAAAGTGGTACTCGAAGGATGAGCTCGCCAAGCTGCGCCAGACCTGGGACGAGGCATGGGACTGGGACACCGAGCACTGGAAGATCAAGAGCAACTCCACCGAGGAGCTGTGCAAGGAGCTCGGCCTGCTGCTCGAACAGGTCTACACCTTCTTCGGCGAGTTCCACGACAGCTCACCACGGACGGACCTCAAGATGAACATGTACGTCTTCAAGAACTTCGAAGACTACCGCGAGTTCTGTCAGAAGAACGGCTACGAGCAATACCTGGTGGCGGGCGGATTCGCCAGCCCCGGCCAGAACTTCTGCTGCGGCTACATCAGAGGCGGTATGACGGTGCAGAACTGTCTTTCGGTCGTGCTCCATGAGGCCGCGCACCTCTTCCACGACCGCGCGTTCCGTGTCCCGACGCCCTCGTGGTACGCAGAGGGGCTCGCCACATATTTCGAGGGCGGCCGCTGGTACGGCGACAAATATGCGCACGACCCCATCAGCCTGTCGCGGCTCTTCTATCTGAAACAGGCATTTGAAAAGGACAAGTACAAGTCGCTTTCGGAGATAGTGAGCGGCAGCGCATTCGCGAG
>JAVHLO010000345.1 GCA_031082105.1 Planctomycetota bacterium | reverse complement strand
ATACCGCGGTACGGACGGTACGGCCTTCTCCTCTTCGCGTGGTACCTGCTCCTCCATGTGTGCGAGGAACTGCAGCCTGTTCTCCGGGGATTACAGCTCAGGATCGTGATGTCCTGGGCCTCGATACTGTTCGTCATGCCCTTCCTGCAGGCCGGCATCCTGGGCGGCATCAATCGACGCGGAGCGGGAGATGTCGTGACATTTCTGAAGGACTCCTGCGCGCACTACCTGCGATTCCTGGGTGTAGAGCTGTGTCTCATGGTTCTTGTCCTTGCCGGGCTGGCAATGGCGCCATTGGTACTTGGACACGCCGTGCCGCCTGAGAGCAGATGGCTCCGCTGTCTCTTCGTACCCGTGTCTGCGGTCAGGGTGTTCTGGGTCTCCGCCATCGTTGTAGAACGCGGCAGGATGGGCCGTTGTCTTGTCCGAAGCGTGAAAACGATGGCTTCATGGCCGTTCGCGCTGGCAGTGGGTCTTGCGTGGGGCGCACTGAGCTGTGCTGATTCCATCGTTTTCGAAGACGTTGGCAAAAAGTACGCCGTCACCCTGGCCGGCGTTCGGGCCGGTGTCTTCGCCTTTGCCGCGGTATGGACCTATTCCTGCGCAATCGGTATCTACAGGAAGGCGCGGGTGCAGATCTTCGGAGAGGCGCCTGAAGAGTTGGCTTCGATCGCTCCTTCTCCGGCGCCGGGCGAGTCGTGCGCGAACGCGGGGTTTGCGTTGTCTTTTCTCGCACTCCTGCCCGTGTTCAACGTGGCAGCGCTGGTTTTGGGCATCATCGCAGTCAGACAGAGCAAACGTTTCACGGCAAAGTCCGCTGTTGCATGTTGTGTTGGCGGCTTCTCCACGGCTGTCTATCTGCTGGTATTGGTCGGATACTCCCTTTCGCCGCAGCCGCCGCCGGAGTCGCCGGGCTATCAGTTTCTTGCGGAAACTGAAGCAAGGTTGAAGCCATGCGTTGTCCATCTGGAGAGAGGCGATTTCACGGAGGCCGAGAAGTCGCTGAGGGCGAACAAGTGGGAGAAGTCCGAAAGGAGCTGGGCTTTTCTCTGCGCGTCGGCGATCGTCAGTGTCGAACTCGGCAAGGCGGACGAGGCGCAGTCGGCATTCCGACAGGCTCGGGACAGGAAGCCTGACCGGGGCGAATTCTACTTCTACTATGGTCGGCTGCAACTGCGCTCCGGAGATACGGCAGCAGCCATAGAGAACCTGCTGCAGGCCGCCAGACATGAGCCTCCTGTTCGAGAAGCGCGGCGATATGTGGAGCTGGCTTTGAACGCCTATACCCCTTCGCCCACAGCCAAAACCGTCGGGATCGTCGTGATTCTGCTGTTCGCGCTCACACTGCACGAGTACGCGCACGCGTACGCCGCGTGGAAGCTGGGCGACAGCACGGCCAGGGACCAGGGCCGACTTTCTCTCAATCCCGTGCGGCATCTTGACCTGCTCGGTTCGCTGATACTGCCGGGCGCACTTATCTGGAGCGGTTCTCCGGTCGTATTCGGCTGGGGGCGTCCTGTGCCGATGGAATCGAAGTACTTCGCGGATCCGCGGAAGGGGAGGATGATTGTAGGTGTTGCCGGTCCCGCGGCGAATTTGCTCATCTGCATGGTCTGCTTCTACCTGCTGGCATTGCTTGTTCTGATGATGCGCATCATGTCGCCCGGTGTGCAGGCGCTCAATCTGGCCGCCCCGGCTCTCGATATTTCCCTCGTTGGCATAGGCGGCGCCAGGTCGCTGGCCATAGTGCTGACGTTCCTGAAGCAACTGTTCTATTCGAGTCTTGTTCTCGGCTTCTTCAACCTGATCCCGGTGCCTCCGCTCGACGGTTCATGGATACTCTCCGGGTTCCTTCCCGAGCGGGCCGGCGCGCTGTTCGAAAAATCGCGCCCGTACGCCTTCTTCATCTTTCTGGCTCTTGTGTTGACACGCGCGCTCGACATTCTTCTCGTTGTGCCGCTCGGGCTCGCGTGGGGGCTGATGCACGCCAGTTTCGTTGCGATGGGTTTCGGCGGGTAGGGTGAGCGGTCGGCATGCGTGCGTGCGTGCATGTGGGAGGGCGAGACTCCTGCCGAGCAGGCGCTATTCCGCCCCTCCGGGGCTTGGCGCGGCAAACGGGGTGTCCTGAACCCAGGGCGTTGCCTTGGGCTGAGCTATTCCGCCACTCCGGGACGGTGGAGTCTGAGGCACCCACGGTGCCATCGAACGTGAGGCTGAAACCCACGCAGGAACAATTTCGGAATTCTCCGATTTTCCGCGATAGATTCTTGACGCGTCCGGTATAGATACTGCAGGAGCGCAGGTTGGAGAACAGTGGAGCGAACCTGGGTCGCATGATGGAAGAAGAGGACGCAATGCTTGTCCGGGAGACCATTGCAGGGCATCAGGATTCCGCATCACGGCTCTTTCGGAAATACGTGGATCAGGTCTTCGGCTACCTGTTTCTCAAGACAGGCAGAAACCGCAGCGATGCCGAGGACATGGTCCAGGAGGTCTTTGTCGACGCGTGGCGGAATCTGCCGACGTTCAGGCAGGAGGCCCGGTTCCCGGCGTGGCTGATCGGCATCGCGAAGCGCAAGCTCGCCAGACACTACAGGGACGCACAGACGCGCAAGGCGCATTCCGCAAGACTGCTCCTCGCCCGCCTCTCGTCCGAGGCCGAGCGTCCCGGCGACCCCGTTGAACTCGATGGATCCGCCGGCCTGCTGATGGAATGCCTTTCGGAACTGCCCGTTGAATACCGGAAGATGCTCATGATGAAGTACTGCGACGACATGACCCTCGAGCAGATAGCGGGCAATCTCGGCGACACGGTCGGCGCGGTGAACTCGAAGCTGCAACGAAGCCGCGAGGCGCTGAAAGGGCTCGTGCAGAAACGTATTGAGTAGACTCCATTGCGGGAACCGCGTTCTGTCGTTCTGAACTCGTTTCAGAATCCCCTTGTCCGGGAGTGAAGGCGATGCCGAATCAAAGCCTGCCCTGAACTTGATTCAGGGGTCGGCATGACAGCAAGAGCGGTTCTCTGACGGAGTCTTGAGTGCAGATATGATGGAACATAATTCCACAGAACATGACCGACGGTGGGCGACCGTGTTCAAGCGCCTGGAAGGCATCGGGCCTTCGCAGGATTTCGTCGAACGCACGGAAACCAAACTGCGCAAGTTGTCCGCGGATCTACGATTTTCAAGGTCTGGAGACAGGAGGAAGAAGATGATAAAGCTGTTGTTGCTGGCAACCTCGGGGCTCGCCGCGACCCTGATCGCGGGACTCGGCCTCAGCAGGGTGTTCGAACCCGGCGTCGACCCCGCATCAACGCCCGGCGTCGTCGCGAGACAGGGCGCGCCCGGCGAGGACACTCCGCCGGAGCGGTCTGCTGGTGAGACTCCACAGCCCGGCGGTGAGAAGACCCCGGGGGGCGAGAAGGAAGAGCCTGCAACTCCAGGCGGCGACAAGACGCCGACCAAGGAGTTAAAGGTGGCGGTCCGGTTCGAAGGGTCGGGCTCGATGAGTAAGGAGGCCGTCGATCACACGCTGACGGAGTTGATCAGGGACTCCGAGGTGATAGTGGCCGGCCAGTTTGTCCTCGGCGGAAACGAAAACAGCTTCATCGTCAAGGAGGTCATCGCCGGCGACGACGTGCCACAGCAGATACGGCTTCTCACCGACAACGGCCTGATATGTCCGGCCCCGGCAAATCCGCGACTCGGCAGTTGGGCTGTGGCGTTTGCCGAAGCAACCGCCGACGAGATCTCGGTTCCGTCGAGCGGCTGGCTGCGCCAGTTCTCGGACGAGCGGACGTTCCTCGATTTCGTGACGCGCACGAAGGCGTACGTGGACGGGAAGGCCGTGCCGCTCATTCTCTCGATGATAAAGGAACAGCCGGCCGGGCCGGACGTTGAGGCCATCGACTTCGATGGGATCTACAAGAAGATGCAGGAAATCCAGGAGGCCATGAAGCGCGGCGAGAAGATCGACGAAAGCGAGCTGGAGCGCCTGGAGAACATGCTCGGCGGAGTCAGGGGAGAAGCGGATGCCATGGACCTCCTGTCATCTCCCGGCCAGCTCCGGACGGACCTGCAGCTCATTGGCGGTCTTGAAGCCGGGATCGGCGTGATGGAGATATTGGGCGCGGGCAAGCTTGAACCTGCCGTCCGCAGGGACTTGACGCGCTGCCTCGCAAAACTGCCAATCGTGCTTGAGTCGTCCGCGCGCGACGAGGATTCCCGCGCCCCCGGCGGCGATGATGCCGCCGCCGCAGACCGCGACCTCGAGGAAGC
>JAVHLO010000344.1 GCA_031082105.1 Planctomycetota bacterium | reverse complement strand
AGCCATGTCGGAAACGGCCGCACACCAGCCGGGCATAAAGACCAAGTACCCGGCGATGGAACCATCTCTTCGGCGCAATGATACAGAAGACAGGCGGGAAAGTCAACAAAAAGGCAAGCGCGTCATTTGTGTCGGCGATTCTTCAACAGAGGCATATCGTGGGCGGGGGACAGCGGGTGCCAGGACTTCTGACTGAGGTCAAGCTCGGACTACGCACGCTCCGTTGAGAAACGGCGATAAAGCGCCAGTCTAGAGTTTCGCCATTTTGGGCGCGGTCATTTTCGACGCTGCCCATGGCCGCGGTTCTTGGGGATTTCGCTCGTGCCCGTGGCGCGGTTTCTGGGCGCATGGCTGCCGCGGGCGCGACAAGGCAGCGACACGGTCAAGAGCGTTCGGGCACGCCTCGTCCGAAGAGCTTGCGGCCGCGACCACCCGGACGCCGAGGGAGTATCTCGGCATAGAGTACCGCCGCTTGAAGCGGAGGGAGCTTCTCAATCACCGCAAACGGGTTGGGCTTACCGGCCTCAGCCGGCCGGGCTGCTTCCTGTTGCTGGGGCGCGCCCTGGCGCGGAGGCGCTTCGCGGTGTTCCTGGGTGTACGCGGATTCGTGGTGTTCGTGGTATGCCACGTCGGCCGCCTGTTCGGCCGCCGCATGTTCCGGCGCCACGGGATGCTCCTTGGGCGCGTCCTCCAGCGAGGGGCGCTTCTTGTCCACGACGTCTATGGCGTCGGTCGCCGGCGGCTTCGTCGGCCGGGGCGACTTGCCCTTGCTGAGCAGGCCCTTCAACGTCTCCTGCCACTGCTGCGCCTCGGCATTCTGTTCCGTCTGGCTCTTGGCGGAGAACGTCTTCCGCAGGATAATCACCAGCGCGATTATGCCGAAGACGACAATTTGTACAACAAACTCTTCCACGCGAACCTCGCAGTGCTACTTGCCGGCATCGCCGATCTTGGTGCGCATATCCGTGTCCGCTTGTACATTGCGGAGATTGTAGTAGTCCATCACGCCAAGGTGGCCGCTCTTGAAAGCGTGCGCGATCGCCATTGGGATCTCGGCCTCTGCAAGAACGACTTTCGCGCGGTTCTCCTGAGTAAGCGCCTTCATTTCCTGCTCGCGGGCGATGGCCAGCGCGCGGCGCTCCTCGGCCTTTGCCTGTGCTACGCGCTTGTCTGCTTCTGCCTGGTCCGCCTGGAGGCGGGCGCCGATATTGTCGCCGACATCGATGTCCGCGATGTCAATGGAGAGAATTTCGAACGCCGTGCCGGAGTCGAGCGACTTGCTCAGCACGGTCTTCGAGATGGAGTCTGGATTCTCGAGCACGGCCTTGTACGTGCGGGAAGAGCCGACCGTGGTGACAATGCCTTCACCGACCCGGGCGATAATGGTCTCCTCGGTCGCGCCGCCGACGAGCCGTTCGATGTTCGTTCGCACCGTGACGCGAGCCTTCACGCGGAGCTGGATTCCGTCCATGGCGACCGCTTCCAGCGTGTCCTTGCCCTTTCGGGAGTCGGGGACATCGATTACCTTCGGCAGGACGCTGGTGCTGATGGCTTCCTCGACGTCGCGGCCTGCAAGATCGATTGCCGTGGCCTTCTCGAAAGTGAGCGGAATCGCCGCCTTGTTTGCCGCAATCAATGCGCGAACAACCTTGCCCACGCGCCCGCTGGCTAGATAGTGGGCCTCGAGCTTGTCAGTGCTTATCGAGAGCCCGGCCTTCACTGCCGTGATGCGATTCTCGACGATCAGGCGGACCGGGACTTTGCGCAACACCATCCCGACAAAATCGTACATCCTGACGTGCGCGCCGGACATCGCGGCCTGCAGCCACAGCTTGCCGAACGTGAGGATGACAATGAACGCGACCAGGGCGAAAAAGGCCACCGCCACCCAGAAGATCGTAGTGATGGGGGAGGCCTCTTCCGACGCGGACGAATCCTGTGCCAGGACAAGCCCGGGCGAAACCAACAGCAGAAAGGCAACAACAACGAACAAGGCGACCACTCTCATGTTGGTCCTCCTAAAACGGGGCGAGTAAACAATCATTACAGAAACAGGAAAGGCCGGCGGACGGCCAAACGGCGACTATGCCGCCCCGGGCCGCGATTCCCGGACATAGATTCTGTTTCCCTCCACGCGCGCCACCGTGACCGATGCGCCGGCCGCGATCATTTCGCCGTCGGTAAGCACGTCGACCCGGTTGCCGTCTATCACCACCACTCCGGATGGGTGGAGCGGCGTGGCGGCGATGCCGGACTTCCCCTTCAACGCCGTGAGCTTCTCCGTCCCGACGACAGAGCCCTCCGACGCGGCAAGGGTCCGACGCAGGGCAAGCCGCTTCAGCGCAAGGTAAAACGAGAAGGGGACAACAAACACGGTAATGGCGATCATCCCCGCGCCAACCCACGTTCCGTGATTGAAGGCGAAGACAATGGCCACAATGGCCATGATACCGCCCACGATACCGATGACTCCGCCGGGGAGCACTACCTCGGCAAGCAGCATCACTATGCCAAGCAGAAACAGGCCGACAACCCATTCAATGCTCATGACTCCTGAGGCTTGTCCTTTCTGCGCACAACCACTCGCGCGCCTTCCACGGAAACAACCTCGATCTGCATCCCGACGTCCAGAAAAACGCCTTCCGTGACCACATCATACTTCTGGCCGTCGATCTCGACTTTCCCGCTCGGGTGCAACGGCGACACGACGACGCCCAGCTTGTTCGTCAGCACGGTCAATTGCGAGTTGCCGGCCACTACGCCGTCTTCCGCGCGCTGGGCCGTCGTCAGAACCAGACGGCGGAATAGCGGCAAGTTCGGCACGAAACGCGCCAGCGCGACAAGACTGATCAGCGCGATCGCCAGCGAGCCGAGCACGACAAGGAAATTCGAGCGCAGCGTGTCCATCTGCCAAGGATATCGCGACCCGGGCAGGAAGAAATCCTGGAACGAAAGCAGCAGGCCCGCAGCCATGAGAAGGATTCCCACGATGCCGACGACACCGAAACCCGGGATGAAGAAGATCTCTATCAGCAGGAGCAGGATTCCGACCACGAACAGGACGATCTCCGCGATCTCCGCAAAACCGGCCAGGTAGTGGCCGAAGAAGACCAGCGCAAAGCAAAGAAGGCCGACCGTGCCGGGCACGCCAAACCCGGGCGTGGCCATCTCGATACCGAGCGCCACAAGACCGAGCGCGATGAGGACGAACTTCACGTGCCACATGGTGATGAAACGGACGAGCCCGACCGACCAGGTCTCGTCCATCTCGGTGATGGTCGCGTCTTCCAGCGAGTGAGCGGTCAGGATGTCGTCCACGCCGGTAACGATCGAGCGCGCGACGCCGTATTGACGCGCGGCGTTGGCGGAGAGGGCCAGCAGCTTGCCGCGCTCGATCACGGTCTGCTTCTCGACGACCCGCTTGCCCTGTTTCTTGAAGCTCTCAAGCTCGGAGGGAGTAAGGAACATCCGCTCGCCGTCAATATCCGCCTCGATGATCTCGATATCTTTATCCACCATCGCCGCGGCCAGGTTTGCCGGATGGCCTTTCGTCTCCGCGCGCATCCGCATCTCCGCGGCGAGTGCCGAGACGAATTTCTCCGAAACGGCCTCGCCGAACGGCGAGATAGGCTCTGCGCTGCCGATCGTCGAGGCTTCGCGCATGTAGATGTAGTCGCACGAGAAAGCGATGATCGCGCCCGCCGACATCGCCTGGTGGGTGATGTAGGCGGCGGTGGGGATCGTCTTGGTGGTCTTGTCCTCGGCGGTGTACTTCACCTCGCCAACCGCGTTGCAGATCCTGAACATGCTGGCGATGTCGCCGCCGGGAGTGTTTATCTTCAGAATGATCAGCGAGGCCTTCGCGCGCTGCGCTTTCAGCACGGCATCCGTGACGAAATAGGCCATGCCGTCGTCAACGACATCGTCGACGGGGATGATAAAAACCGGGCCCGGAGCGGGCTTCTTCTCCGCCTGCTGGGCGGAGAGAAAGAAGACCGGCGCGCAAACGGCCGCCAGCAGCGAGACAAGCGCCAGAACCGACACCGACCGCAAAAAAGCGCGGGGCGCGATTGTTCTCAACGGGCGTCGGCTAAAATGGTTTGGAGCAGCCATGTTGCGACCACAAAAACGGGTAGCCAGGAGCCGCACAAGGGCAGGCCTTGCCTTGAGAGTATAGCCGAACGGTAGGGCCAAGTCAAGAAAATGGCAGGCACAGCGAGCTTTGGAGCGGGAAAGCCGCAGTTTTGACCTTGGAAGGCAGGGGCAAACAGACAAGCCGGGGGCG
>JAVHLO010000343.1 GCA_031082105.1 Planctomycetota bacterium | reverse complement strand
TCAAGTTTGATTTCGGGGGTACAGCTTCTCCCTGCTCGTGCTCCTGCTCTTGCTCTTGCTCCTGTTGAGTGGCGCGGGCGAGAGCAAGAGCACGATTGAAATCAAACTTGAAGCGGCGCTACGCCGTCTGCAGCATTTCAAGAAACGCCATGATCCGCGTCGCGAGCCTGCCATCCACCTTGCCCGGCCCCGCGGTTTCGAGCGTTAGAATTGGGACGGACAGTCTTCTACGGAATATCGGGTCGTGAGCCTGCCGGTGGCAGAAGCTCTGCACATGGTGGATCAGCCCCTGTATCCGCCGAAGCTCAACCTGCTCATTTATGTCGGCAATGCGGGAGTCGAGGCTGTAGGGGTAAGTGTACGCGAGATACTGGTCGACGAGGTCTCTGGAATCGCCCGGCATGGCGAACTGCCGCTGCATCTCATGGAAGACAACGCGCGCGCCGTTGGTTTCGATGAAACCGTAGAGGTCTGCGATCAGGGAAGGGACGCCTATGTAGCCGAGCCTGATCGGCTCATGACCCGAAGGTCTCTCCCGCGGCGGGCCGCACCGGTGACGCGGGGCCGGACCGCCACGCTGTGGGCTGCCGCCCTTGGACCTACGCAGCAGTTCAGAGACCCGCCTCCTGTACTCGGCCGGCGCGCCGAGAAAATCGCTGCAGCTCGTCAGCGCCCACTCGGCATCCTTCGCGCTCACGGAACCGGTCTGCCAGGCGAGCCTGTCCACCTCGAGCGCGGCCGCCCGGAGCGGGCGAAGCCTCAGGCGCACGCGTTCGGCGGACTCGATGCTCGTGCCGAACTCGCGGGCCAGCCGCTTCAGCGCTACCGCCATGTCGCGCCTGCTGCGGGACGGCGGGTAGCCGAACCAGACAACGTGGATGCCGTCCGCCTCCAGAAGCTCGCCAAGCGCCTGGGACGTGCTGCAATCGCCGGAACCGACGACGACGACCGTGCGAATCCCGTACTCCTTCACGACCGCGTAGTTGCCCCTGTTCCACGCGCAAAGCGTCTGCGGAAAGCCGAGGCGCTCGCCGAGTTCGACGAGGCGTGCCGGGCTTGGCGAAGAAGCGAGCAAGTCGTTGAGGTCGATCGGCCGCCTTCCGGCGGCTGCGATGATCTCGATCGGCAGTGTTGTCGTTATGCCGACGGCATCCCGGGGCATGAAGGTTGGAGGCATAGTCATCGACCGGACTTTGGATTCTGGATTGGCGATTTCGGATTTGTGATTTCGGGCATGGTTCAAAGCCGGATCGCGCCTTCGAAAGTCCCCCTTAGAAAAGGGGGCCTCGGGGGGTTGTATTCCGAATCATGCCCGATTTCGGATTGAGACAGCGAAATCCGAAATCGCACATCGCACATCCGAGATCGGCTGCGTCGGCCTACTGGTTCGGGCCTCGATTTGCGGCCAGCCATTCTTCCCACGCGGTCTTGCGCGGGGGCAGGTTCTGACCGGTCATCACGGCCAGCGCGGCACACGCGGCGAGTCTTACGCCGTAGTCCTCGTCCTCGAGCGCGTTGACGAGGGCGGGTATTGTCGCCCGTTCGCCGACCTTGGCCAGGGCGGACGCCGCCGCGCGGCGGACACCCTCATTCGGGTCGCGAAGGGCGACCGCCAACGCGGGTCCCGACTGCACATCCTGGATCTTGCCGAGCGCCTCGCACGCGTCGGTGCGGACGATCGGAGACGGGTCTTCCTGTACGGCTCTTACCAGTTGAGGAACGCCCTCGCGCCAATTGAAGTCGCCGATGATCACCGCGGCGGTCGCCCGCACCAGCGCGTCCTCGTCGGCGACGAGGTACTGTACGATTATCGGCGCGGAATCGACGCCGCTCTCGCTGAGCGTCAGGAGCGCCTCGCGCCTGACATCGGGCAACGGCGACGCCAGCTCGCGCGGGTCGCGGCGGCCGATCCCCAGCAGCCCGCACCCGCACACGAGCAGGCAGCAGGGCAACAACATGACTGTCCGGATTCCGGCGGGATGCTTGACCATGTACGCTCCTCTGATTTTGGATTGTGTTGACGTTTGCGCTGCTAAAGAAACGCTTTCTTGTCATTCCCGCTTTCGCGGGAATGAAAGGCCGCTCCGCTTTCGCGGGAACGACGGGCTGTCAAGTTTGTAGTAAGCCACGCAGACCGCAGCGGGAGTGGCGTTTTCTTCCGAGAGAAGACGGCACTCCGCTGCGGCCAGGCGCCTTACTACAAACGTCCGTGAATAGTGCAGGCTACCGCATCGCCGCGGAGACCTTGGGCGCCGAACTTCCGCGCCTTGAGCACATGAGGACGGCTTCGGTCACTGCGTCCGCCACCTTCTGTCTGAACTCGGCGCTGCCGAGTCGGGCGGCGCCGCTGTAGTTCGAGATGAAATCGACTTCGACAAGCACGGCGGGGCAGATGGCCCACTTGACGACTCGCGCCCCGTGTTCCTTGATGCCGCGGCAGTCCGTACCGAGCCGCGTCTTCAGCACGGTCTGGAGCTCGCGCGCAATGGCGAGGCTTGCGCGGCGGTTCGTGTCGTAGACCGACTGCGCCTGGGTCGTTCTCGCGGAGTAGCTCCCCTCCAGACACCTCGCGATCTCGGCAACACGCGCGGACCGATCCTCGTCGCGCGCCATGTAGACGGAGAACCCGCTCACGCTCCGGTCCGTCGAAGCGTCGGCGTGTATCGAGAGGAACAGGTCCGGCTTTGCAGAAGCGGTGAGGGCGACGCGCTTATCGAGATCCGTCGACTTGTCGGCGGAAAGGTGTGTGTCGGTGACGCGCGTCATCACGACTTCGATGCCGCTTCGGACGAGTGCGTCGCGCAGCCTGAGTCCCATATCGAGGTTAACCGTTTTCTCATACAGTCCGTTCGCGGCGATGGCGCCGGGGTCCTTTCCGCCGTGACCCGGGTCTATCACGACCTTTCTGATGGACAGCGGGACCGTCTCTACCGGCACATTCGCCATCGCATCGCCGTCCGGGGACCATCTACCCTCGATGATGTCGATCGACCGGGAGGGGATCATGAGGTCGCCGCGCACGGGGACGCACATTGCCTCCAGCCGGACCGGCGTACCGTTGACCAGGGCGATGTCGCTGCCCGCGGTGAAGACGACCTTTCTTCCGCCCTTTGCGAGCACGCCGACGTTCTGCGTGCTCGTGTCGTCAATGACGTAGTTGTAGACCTCCGCGAGCTCCCGCAGCGTGGCGAACCGGCCTCGAGGCTTGGTCGGGGGAGGCGAGACGCAGCCGGAAACGACGAAGACGACCAGTGCCGCGAGGACAGCGGCCTGGTTCCGGAGACACGGCGCCGGCAGTGGCGACCAGGTCGACCACGACCATCCACGCTTCAAGGTTGAATTCATGCTGCAATTCCAGAAAGAAAGGGCGATCGAGGCGCGCGCGGACGCACGTACGCACTCACGGCCGCACGGACCCGCGCGCGCACCCCTTTTCTATCGGCAGGGGAGGCGCAGCTTGCGCAGTCCTGCGCGCAAATCACTTCAGATGCAAGTCCTTCCGCAGCCGCTCGTCTACCGGCGATGGCGCGTTGGTCATGAGGCACTGCGCCTTGGCGGTCTTCGGGAACGCGATCGTGTCGCGGATGGAATCGAGTCCGCAGAGGAGCATCACGAGTCTGTCGAGCCCGAGCGCGATGCCTCCGTGCGGCGGCGCGCCGTACTGGAAGGCCTCGAGCAGGAACGTGAACTTGTCGCGCGCCTCAGCCTCGGAGATGCCCAGGATCCTGAAGATGCGCTGCTGCAGGTCCTGGCGGTGTATTCTGATGCTGCCGCCGCCGAGCTCGACTCCGTTCAGCACGAGGTCATACGCGCGCGCGCGCACGTCGAGCGGACGAGCCTCAAGGAACTCGAGGTCCTCGGACTTCGGCGACGTGAACGCGTGATGCCGCGCGACGATCGCCTTGTCCGTCTCGCTCCATTCGAACAATGGAAAATCAACGACCCACAGAAGCTTCAGCGCGGACTTGTCGATCAGTCCCATCATGGAGGCCAGGAGCGAACGC
Source organism: Planctomycetota bacterium (assembly GCA_031082105.1). Classification (GTDB taxonomy): domain Bacteria; phylum Planctomycetota; class MHYJ01; order JACQXL01; family JAVHLO01; genus JAVHLO01. The sequence continues at coordinate 306 of JAVHLO010000343.1, read as the reverse complement.
AGGGTCGAAAGACAGGTCGAGGCCATGAGGTCGGAATCGGCAACGGCGAATATCATGTCACCGGCCCTGGCCTGCGTCGCGTCAGCGATGGCCGACAGGGCCGTCGGGTCCAGGTATTTCGAGACGGAAGAGGTCAGCGCGCGGTTCTCGTCGACCTTGAAGGTCACAAGCCCCTTTCCGCCGATCCCCTGGAGGTGCGCGGCGAGCTGGTCGGTTTCCTTGCGCGTCAACTTCGCCGCGCCGGGTACGCAGATCGCCTTCACTACTCCGCCGCCTGCGATGGTGTCGCGGAAGACCTTGAACTCG
>JAVHLO010000342.1 GCA_031082105.1 Planctomycetota bacterium | reverse complement strand
AAAGCGCATTTGACAAAAAGGTCAGGTCGATCCTCGTAAAGCGGGGGCTCATCTCCGAACAGAAGGTCGACGAGATCGCCAACGCCGTCCCCGATACCGAGACGAAGTCTCTCGCCGATGTCCTGGTCGAGCGCGGCTCTGTTCCCGAAGGCGAACTCCTCAGCAGTATCGCCCTGGAATTGAACGTCCCGCCGCTCGACGTGGAAAAAGTGGATTTCGAAGAGCGAGCCATCAAGACCCTCACCCAGGAGCTCGCATCCTACTACTGCGTCATGCCCGTGGCCAGGATCGGCAACGTGCTCACGCTCGCGGTCGCCAACCCGTTCGACGTGCTCAAGCTCGACGACCTCCGGCTCGTCACCGAGTGCGAAATCCGGCCGGTGGTCAGCATGGAGAAGGCGATCAGAAAGGCCATCCAGAAGGGATACAACCCCGGCGAACAGGAGATGACCAACCTCCTTGAAAAAGGCGATACGACCGACCTCGAAGTGAAGGAGAAGGTGGAGGATGAAATGGTCGACCTTACGAGCATTTCCGGCTCGGAGAGCGAATCGCCCATCGTCAAGCTCGTGAACATGATGATCGCGCAGGCGATCAAGGACCGCGCGAGCGATATTCACATCGAGGCGTACGAGAAGAAGATCAGGGTGCGGAACCGCGTCGACGGCGCACTCCACGATACGATCTCGCCTCCGCGAAAGATGCTGAGCGCGATCGTGTCCCGTATCAAGATCATGTCCAGCCTCGATATCGCCGAGCGGCGCATCCCGCAGGACGGCAAGTTTCAGATGAAGTACGAGGGCAGGCAGATCGACTTCCGCGTCTCCATCCTCCCGATGATCCACGGCGAGAAGGTCGTCATGCGTATTCTCGACTCGTCAAGCCTCGCGCTCAGCCTCGAGGTGCTCGGGTTCGAGAAACAAGCGCTTGACGCGTTCAGAAAGGCGGTCAACGCGGCGTACGGCATGATCCTTGTCACGGGCCCCACGGGAAGCGGAAAGTCGACCACGCTCTACTCCGCGGTGAAGGAGGTTATTACCCCCGAAGAGAACATCACGACCGTCGAAGACCCCGTCGAATACCAGATGGACGGCGTGAACCAGGTGCCCGTCAACGAAAAGACCGGGCTCACGTTCGCCGCTGCGCTCCGCTCCATCCTGCGCCAGGACCCGGATACCGTGATGATCGGCGAAATCCGCGACTTCGAGACCGCCGATATCGCGGTCAAGGCCGCCATCACGGGCCACCTCGTCCTGAGCACCCTCCATACGAACGATGCGCCGTCCTCCATAGCGCGACTCGTGGATATGGGGGTCGACCCGTTCATGGTGGCTTCCTCGGTGATCCTCATCGGCGCGCAACGACTCGGCAGAAAACTCTGCGAAAACTGCAAGCAGCCGCTCGAAGGAATACCGCCCGAGAGACTGATCGGCCTTGGGGTCAAGCCCGAGGAAATAGCGACCGCAAAGATATTCAAGCCCGTCGGATGCGGCCGGTGCAAGAACGGCTACAAGGGCAGGTTCGCCATCCTCGAAGCGCTCGAGATCGACGACGAAATGCGGAAGATCATCATCAAGGGCGGGGGTGCCATGGCAATAAAGGAGTACGCGGTCAAAGAAAAAGGCATGATCACACTCCGCAGGTGCGCCCTGTTGAACACGATGCGGGGAAGAACCTCGCTCGAGGAAGTCATCGGCATGACCATGCAGGACTAACAATTGACATCTGACAATTGACATTCGACGGTTGTGAAATGTCAATTGTCACATGTCACATGTCAATTGTCAAATGTCGAATGTCAATTGTCGAATCTCACGGGTCGATCATCAATTGCCTACCCGCCGTCTCGTCTGTATCGTCTTCCTCCTGACGCTTGCCGTACGCATCGTTGCCGCGCTAAATACCTGCGCAATCTCCGCCGACGGCCCCGAGTACGTCAAGGTCGCGAAATGGTACCTCGCGGGCGAATACGACAGCGCCGTCAGGCACGCATATCACCCGCTGTACCCCATCCTCACGGCGACATTCTACTCGGTCATCGGAGACTGGGAGGCCGCGGGCCAGGCCGTGTCGGTGCTCTTCTCGTCGCTGGCGGTCATCCCGCTCTTCCTGCTGACGCGGCGGCTGTTTGACGACCGACACGCCCTCGTCGCCTCCACCCTGTACGCCTTCTGGCCGTACGCAGCAGTCTATTCCGCGGCCGTGCTGACCACCGGACTCTATCTGTTTCTCTTCACGACCGGCGTCTGGGCCGCGGTCGAGGCCGTGGCGACAAAGCGCATCGGCTGCTTCGCGCTTGCAGGTCTTTTTTTTGCGATGGCGTACCTCGACAGGGTGGACGGGCTCGTTCTCGTGCCGGCCTTCGCTGTCGGGATCGTGATCCTTTTGTTCGTGAAAGAGAAACCGAGCCGCGACCGTGAGGGAGCGACCCGGAGCGGCACAGGCGTCCCTCCTGTGCCCGGGACCGGCATGATCGTCACGCCGTCGACATCTTCCACTCCTCCGCAGCCGGTGCGCGCCTGGAATCGAATCCTGCTTCTGGCCGCCGGGTCCGCCGTCTCAGCCGTCGTCTTCCTCGCGGTGGCGTTCCCGTTCCTCTCGGCCATCCACGAGGCGACGGGAAGATGGAAGCTGACGATGAAGATGTCATCCGAAGAGGTCACGCAGATATTCTCGGTCGATGCCGGGAAGGGGATCGCTTCCGGCGGCGCGGCCGCCAGGACCTCCGTCGGATTGTTGGCGCAGGACTACGCGGAGTCCACACACTACCTGATCGTCGTGCTGCTCGGAGTGGGACTCCTGCAGCGGAGCATCCGATCCCGCGACAGGGTCGCGCTTCTCTTCGTCCTGCTTGTCGTCGCCGTGAATATGCTCTTCCTGGTCCGGTTCGGGATCGTCGCAGGGCGGATGAGCCGCAGGTATTCCGTCGGTCTGACGACATTGGGCTTGCCGTGGGCGGTGGCGGGTCTCGCCTACATTTCGACCTGGATCTGGCGCTTGTACACGGAGTGGCGGTGTCGCAGGAAGGGGATGGCGGCGCCCGCGGAAGCGGCCGGCCCGTTCGTCATCGTCTGGCCCGCGGTGGCTTTTGGGCTCATCATTTCCGTGCTCGCATGCGTGCCGAAGACCTTCGTCCCCACGGCGTGGAACAAGCAGGACGAGGTCGAAGCGGCCGAGTACATTCGCGAACACGCCACGGCGAAGCCGGTCCGCGTCATGACCTATCTCGAACGGGTCGCGTTCTACGCGGAAGGCGAACAGGTCGCATTCCCGGCGGGCGCGCGGACGACAAAGGAAATAGTCGAACACGCGCAGTCAAAGGGGGTCGAGTTCCTGGCGGTCGACAAGAACATCGACCGCGTGAGCGCCGCCTTTATGCCGGCCGACTGTCCGGATCTCGAGGCCGTGTTCGCATCCGGGATGTACACCGATGGGAAGAACATGGTGCGCGTCTACCGCGTGAAGCGGTAGGTCGATGACTGGCGGTTGTGACCTGGAAGAACCCCAGGGACGCAGAGTGCACAGAGGCATCCTCGCCGAACTCAACCTTTGCGTCCTCTGCGTCTTTGCGGCGAAGAGAGACTTGTCTACGTTGCGGGCGGGATCTGGAGCGAAGGCCGCCACCAGCGCGACCTTGCCGCGGACTTGGCGCGGTCCATTCGAGCGAGCACTTCCAGGGCGCCCAATCCGCAGAGGACGCACTTCATCTCCGCCTTGTCCTTCACGTCGCTCGTGATGAACCTGTTGTGACGTCTCTCCGCGTAGACGGCGCAGATCGCGCCCGCGCGGACCCCGGCCAGGCTGGCCAGAGTCAGAAGCGCGCTGGTCTCCATCTCGAGGTTGGCCACGTTGATCCTCTCGAGCTCCTTCGCAAGGCCGGGGAACCTGGGCGCGGGCAGACCCGGCACGGTGCGCCCCTGCGCGCCGTAAAAGCCCGGCGCGGTGGCGGTCAGGCCAAGATGGTACTCGACGCCGAGCGACTCCGCGGCCTCCACGAGCGCGAGCACGACCTCGAACGACGCCACGGCCGGATACCCCTCGGGCGCGAAGAACGTGCTCGTGTTCTCGAGCCGCACCGCCCCTTCCGAGATGACGAGGTCTCCGAGCTTGATCCCCTTCCCGATCCCTCCGCTGCTGCCGATGCGGATAAGAGTAGGGCGTCTCACCAGTTGAAGGATTTCGATGACCGCGATTTCGGTGTTGTCGCAGCCGATACCTGTTGCCATGACGGAGATGGGGAGCCCGCGGTAGGTGCCGGTGAACGTGACGTATTCCCGGTTGGCGCGCTCGAACTTGACCTTCTCGAAGAGCCTGGCCACTC
>JAVHLO010000341.1:2508-4335 GCA_031082105.1 Planctomycetota bacterium | reverse complement strand
TCGGAGGTGTTGAGAGGCCAGATCGGCAGCCTCGAACAGGCCGTCGAGAATTCCACCAACGCCTCGAACATGATCTCGACGACCGAGGCGTCGCTCGCCGAGATCAACGACCTGCTCGTCGGCATCCGCGAGTCGCTCATCTTCGCGCTCAACACGGGCGGCACATCGACCGAGCAGATCGCGGCCGAACAGAACTCCGTTGACTTCGCTATCCAGGCGATCAAGCGGATCGCGGACGTCACGCGGTTCGGTTCACTCCAGATGTTGAACGGCGCGTCATCGTTCGAGATCACCAGTTACACGACGAGCGGGCTCCTGGAGGTCCGTCCGTTGAGCGTGCAGTTCAACCCCACGACGACATCGACAAGCTACTCGGTCGTCGTGTACGGCGTGGCGAGCCAGGCGCGCGGGCTGCTCGCTTCCGTCGTTGCGCCCGGCACCATTGCGGCGTCCGGCGGGCCGATCACCCTTCGGCTCCGCGGCCCGCAGGGGACCGAGGAGATCAACCTCGCCTCAGGCGCGACGAACACCGATCTCGCCGGGGCAATCAACCTGCTGCGCGGCAACCTCGGCATCTACGCGAGCGGCGGTTACATGTACAGCGAAACCTTCGGCTCGGACGTCAGCATATCGGTCCAGAAGCTCGGCGGGACCGGCACGTGGAGCCAGCCGGGCTTCCTTGGCGCGGGCAACGTATTCTATGACAGCGGCATCGATGCCAACGCCACGATCGCGGGCAACTCCGCCTCGGCGCGCGGAAACAGGCTCCAGGTCGTCTCGACATTCTTCACGGGCACCGTGTTCCTGAATCCCGCGACCAACCAGGACACAACGAACCCCTCGGGCGGCACAGGCACCTACCAGTTCACGATCGCAAACGGGTCCGGGCTCCTCTTCCAGTTCGGCCCGAACGCCAATGCGAACGAACAGCGCGTCATCGGGTTCCCCAACTCCGTCCCGAGCAACCTGGGCGAAAAGAGGATGCGGATCGGAGGCGTCTGGTACGGCGGCGGGCTGCCTTCTCTGCAATCCGGCGGCGACAACGACCTGTTCACGAATCCTGGGAACGCGTTGCGCGTCACCGACGCGGCAATCAACAACATCAGCGAGTCGCGCGCGTACCTCGGGGCGTTCGTCTCGCAGACGGTCGAGCCCAACATCAGGTCGCTGAACGTCGCCGTGGAAAACCTGTCCGCCTCGGAGTCGAGCATACGCGACCTCGACTTCGCCGAGGCCGTCGCCGAGATGACCCGGAACCAGGTCATCTTCCAGTCCGGCGTGTCCGTGCTGGCGCAGGCGAACCTCATCCCGCAGGCGGTGCTCAGGCTGCTGCAGTAGACGCGCCGTCGATGCGGTCGCGTGGCGCGACAACGCGGCCGCGCCTTGAATGATCGACCGAGACGCGGAGGCTCTCTGACGGGTCTCCGCGTCTCTCCTTTTCCGGGGGCAGGAGAGGGGATGGAACAACCTGCCGCGCGGAGAGCGCAGACTACGCCGCGAAGACCTTCTTCGCCACCTTGCCGCAGATGTCCACGAACGCGTCGGCCTCTTCCGTGGAAATGGTCAGGGCGGGACGCAGGCGCAGTCCGGTTTGTCCGGACGGAAGCACAATGACCCCTTCGTCCCAGAATTCCTTCCGCATCGCATCGCGCGTCTGTTTGTCCTGCAGATCGAACGCGATCATCAATCCGAGGCCGCGCACGTTGGAGATCCGGCCGGGATGCTCCTTCTCCAGGCTGCGAAGGCGGCTCACGATATGTGCGCCAACGACGCGGGCGTTGTCGAGAGCGCCCACCTTCTTCATGATGTTGATGTACTGCCTGCATC
>JAVHLO010000341.1:0-2498 GCA_031082105.1 Planctomycetota bacterium | reverse complement strand
TCCGCCCCATGTAGAGTTGATGCGGCCGCTCTTCGTGAACACGTTGTCGGGCACTTGAGCCACCTTCTCGCCGGCCATGATGCCGCAGACCTGCGTTTTCTTTCCGAAGACGAGAATATCAGGCACGACACCCGAATGCTCGTACGCCCAGATACTGCCCGTCAGTCCGAAGCCCGTCTGAACCTCGTCGAATATGAGCAGGAGATCGTTCTCATCGGCGATTTCCTTCAACTTCGCAAGGAACTCCCTGCGGAAATGGTTGTCGCCGCCTTCGCCCTGGACGGGTTCGGCAATGACGGCCGCGACGGCTGCCCCGAACTCGCTCAACGCGCTTCCTATCTGGGAGAGAGCCGTGTCTTCGGCCTTCTTCACGACCTCCAGGTTCTCCGCGCTCAGCGGGAACTTGACCTTCGGATTGAGCACGCGCGGCCAATTGAACCGCGGAAATCCGTCCGTGTGGACGGTGTTCGCGCTCGAAATTGACATCGCGTAGCCCGTGCGCCCGTGGAAGGCCTGCTCGAAGTGGATCACGCAGAGATCCCTCTGCGGCGCGATGCCGGCCGCCTGATTCTTCTTGGCCTTCCAGTCGAATGCGGTCTTCAGCGCGTTTTCGACGGCCACCGCGCCGCCGCCCACGAAGAAGAAATGTCTGAAGTCCTTCCCGCAAAACGACGTGAAGGTCTCCACGAAATCGGCGAACTCTTTCGTGTACACATCGCTGTTCGCGGGATTCGCTATCGCCGCGCGCTGAAGCTCGTCGAGAAAGTCGCTCTCGAACATCATCGGGTGGTTGTGCCCCAGCGGCAGCGATGCAAAATAGGTGTACATGTCCAGAAATCGCTTTCCGGTCAGGGCGTCGTACACGTACGAGCCCTTGCTCTTCTTCAGATCCGCGACCATCTCGAAGCCGTCGACGAGGATGTGCGGTCTCAGTCTGTCCAGGGACTTGTTCACTGTGGATTCCTCCTTCAAGAGGTTGAGAAGAAACGGGGGAATGCCCGGCGCGTGCCGAACCAACGACGGACAGCGGTGTCCTACGAGCGCCTGTGCCTGGTTCTTCTCGTGGCGCGAGGAGGAGCGAGGGGGGGCTTTTGCGGGAGCAGGTTGCCCTTTATCCGCTGGTATGCGTCGCGGAATGGGACGCCGCTCATGGCCAGGGCCAATGCATCCGCGGTGGAGTGCATCTCAGATGTGACGGCCGAGCGCATTCTGTCTTCGTTGACGGCGAGGCGCCCGAGCGCCAATCGGAGAACCGTCAAGAGAGACAGCATCTCCTCGACCGCCTTAACAAGCGGCCCTTTCGTCCGTTGCAGGTCACGGTGGTAGCCGGAGACAAGGTTGAATCCGTGCAGGCCCGATTCCATGCCGGCGGCGGCGATCGTCGCGCGGCTCGCCCGCGCGAGCTCGAAGACGTCGTAATTCCGCTTGTGCGGCATCAGGCTGCTGCCCGTGGTGAAGCCCGCGGGAAGGGAGAAGAAACCGAACTCCTGCATCGTGAACATCACGAGATCGCAGGCCAGCCTGCAGACGGTCGCCGCGAGGTTCTCGAGACAGAATATGAACATGCGCTCGAATTTTCCTCTGCTCGCCTGGCAGTACACGGGATTCTTCTGAACCTTGCGGAAACCGAGTTCCCTGCGCACGACCTCCTTCGGCCAGGGGGACGGCAGCCCGAAACCGGCCGCGCTGCCGCCGGGCGACTGGTTGAGGACGAGCATCGTCCGGTCAAGCAGCAGCATGTCGTCCGTGAGCGAATCGCGGAACGACTCGAAATACGTGGCCACGCTCACCGGCATCGCCCGCTGCGAGTGGGTGTAGCCCGGCATCCGGACGTGCCGGTGCTTCTTCGCAAGGGCGCGAAGCCCCTTCTTCAGCGCCTGCACCTCCGTTCGAATGGCGCTGGACTTGTCGCGCAGATAGAGGCGGATCATCGTCAGCGCCTGTTCGTTGCGGGACCGGCCGGTCTGGATCTTCCGGCCCAATGCCCCGAGCCGCTTCGTCAGGTGCAGCTCCACGAACGTGTGACAGTCCTCGGCGTCGGCGGTGACGACGGCCCGGCCGGCCCTTGCCTCCCGCAGAAGCGCCTTCAACGCCGTCTCCAGCCTGACTCGGTCGCGCTTCGTAAGGACTCCGGCGTGCACGAGCGCGGCCGTGTGGGCCTGTGTCGCCTTGATTTCGTATGGGAGGAAGACATTGTCGATGGCCGCGTCCGAGACGGTCAGGTATTCCCAGACCGGCCGCGGCATCTTCCCGTCGTGTTCTCCACAAGTCCATGTTGTCTGCATGTCCTATCCTTTCGCATTCAGCCTGCTTGCCGCCCATTGCCAGGCGCTGTAGTGCTCGATGAACGGGGCCGAGGCATTCACGTTGAAGTCGGCCTCTCCGGCAGCGGCGGCGTCGAAGCTCGCCCGCGCGTGGCTGAACAACGACTGCGGGGAGGCGACCTGCTGGACCGTGCAGACGCCCCTGTAGAGCTTCACGGTGACTTCGCCGTTGAT
>JAVHLO010000340.1 GCA_031082105.1 Planctomycetota bacterium | reverse complement strand
TTCATCGGGCCCAACGGCGCGGGCAAGACCACCACGATCCGGATCATCTCGACGCTGCTCGAACCGACGGAGGGGCAGGTGACGGTGGCCGGAATCGACGTGGTGCAGTTCCCCGAGGACGTGCGGCGCTTGCTCGGCTACATGCCCGACTACTTCGGCGTCTACGAGAACATAACCGTCTACGAGTACCTCGACTTCTTCGGAGGGCTGTACGGGATCCGCGCCGCCCGCCGGCGGAAGGTGCTCGATGACGTGATGGAGCTCACCGACCTGGGCTCGCTGCGCGACAAGCTGATGGGGACGCTGTCCAAGGGGATGCACCAGCGGGTCTGTCTCGCGAAGACGCTCGTTCACGACCCGCGGGTCCTGGTCCTCGACGAGCCCGCCTCCGGGCTCGATCCGCGGGCGCGGATCGAGTTCCGCGTGCTGCTCAAGGAACTCCAGAGCATGGGCAAGACCATCTTCATCTCGTCGCACATCCTCACGGAACTGGCCGATGTGTGCACTAAGGTGGGCATCATCGAGAAGGGCCGAATGGTCGCCTGCGGGCCGATCGATTCGATCGCCGGCGACCTGTACTCGACGCACCACATGGTCCTGCGGGTCACGGGCCGGCAGGAGGAGGCGCGCGCCTTGCTGTCGAAGCGGCCTGAGGTCCTGCAGGCCGAGGTCAGCGGCGACAAGGTCAGGTTCAACGTGACATCGGTCGATTGCGTTCCCGCGATCGTCAAGGAACTCGCGCTCGCGGACGTGGCGATAATGGAACTCAAAGAAGAGCAGCGCGGGCTGGAGGACGTGTTCATGCGGGTAACGAAAGGTGAGGTCGCATAATGGCCCTCGCGGATTTGCCGAATCCGATCCTCGTGAAGGAACTGCGCGGCGTCATGCGCGGCAAGCGCATGCTCGTGGCCCACTTCGCGTGCCTCGCGCTCTTCTCGCTCGTGCTGCTGATAGCCATCGCCAGCCTTGCCGGCGAAACCGATGCGCGGATCGATCCCAGCCTGATCGGCCAGGGGATATTCGCCATCTTCGTCTTCTTCCAGGCGGCCGTCGTGCTGGTCGTTTTCCCCGCGTTCGGCGCGACTTCGATTGTCGGCGAGAAAGACCGGAAGACCGAAGAACTGCTGACGATGTCGCCCATGCCGGCGTGGCGGATAGTCTCGGGCAAGTTCCAGGCGTCGCTGCTGCTGGGCCTCGTGTTCCTGATGTCCACGCTGCCGCTCGTGTCGCTGTCGTTCCTGTTCGGCGGCGTGTCGGTCTACGCGATACTGATCGCGTACCTCGTCCTCTTTGTCACGGCAGTCTTCGTCGTGGCGTTCGCGCTGTTCTTCTCGGCCAATTCCCGGACGAACACGCGCGCGGTCATCGCCACATACATCTTTTCCGTCCTGCTCTTCATCGCGTTGTCGATCGCCCTCGAGGACGTGCTCGACGACCTGGAGCGGTTCCTGATGCGGGGCCGGGCGTCGCGGTACCCGTTCCGCGGCTCGGTGGGCTTTGACTGGGAACTCATCTTCTTCGCGATAATCGTGCCCGCCTACGCCTACCTTTTCTCGGTCTCCTTCTTCCTTCTGTCGGCGGTGAACAGGCTCAAGCCCGCGAGTGCGAACAAGTCGACCGCGATGAGGGTTCACTACCTGGTCGGAACGGGGATCGGCATAGCGATCTGGATACTCGGGGTGGAGACCCTGTACACGGTGACTCCTGCGCCGTGGCAGGCGTACGCGGGGTTGATCTCCGTCGTATCCGTCTTCATGTTCCTGTCCGGCGTGTTTGCCTGCGAGCCGGTGGTGTTGGGCGCGCGGCAGCGGATGGGCTACGCGAAACTCAAGGGGATCGAGCGGCTGCTCGGCGTCTTCCTTCCCGGCAGGAGGGCGGGGGCCGACTTTGTCCTGATGACCAGCGTGCTCTTTCTCGCGGCGATAGTGGTCATGTACGGCTCATTTCACCCGATCTCGCTGAAGGGCGGGGGAAACTTCATACTCATACTCACGGTGGTGGCGCTGTCGTTCGTGTACACGACTTTTTCATGTTCCGTCGCGCTGCTCACGTCCGCCATCTTCAGGCGCAGCGGCGTGGCGAAGATTGTCTGGGGCGTGGTCGTCGTTGGCCTGGCGGTCCTGCCCGTGTTCGCGTACTCCTTCAGCAGGGACGACTACCGGTACGAGAATCCTGGCCCGGCGTTTTCGCTTGCCGACCTGAGTTTTCTTAGCTGGGGCATCGTGCACGCCGTCGCGATATCGGAATGGGACTGGGTGGCCAGCGCAAGAAAATACGACAACACCGCCGTGTCAATTGCGGGACGACCGGTGTCGATCTTCATATTGTTCCTGGTCTTCTACATGCTGGCGACGATGGTGGTGTCGGTCATGGCGAGACGGATCGCCAGGCGTCGGATGGCGGAGGAGTTGAGCGGCGATGAGCTTCAAAGGCAACGTGCCCGCGCGTGAAGGATCGGAGAGGCGAGCGATGAACGCAGAGATCGGCGTGAATGTGGCGGTCGGCCCGCGGCGGCACATGTGGGAATCCGCCGCGAGTCTCCTGTTCCCGGTCCATTGCATGTCGTGCGGCGCGCCGATGGGTTCGGGCTTGCCCGGTGACCTCCTGCCGGGCGTCGTGCCGTGCAGCGCGCAGTGGCCCGGGTCGCTCTGTGCGGGCTGTGATGCCGGGATCGAGTACGCCGCCGGCGGTGTTTGCCTCAAGTGCGGTACGGTGCTGGGTCCGGGCGCGATGTCGATCGAGGGGTGTTCGAGTTGCGTGGGGCGCGACATGCCGTTCCGCCGCGCGGTCGCCGCGGCCCGGTACGACGGGCCGGTGCTGACCCTCGTTCATCAGTTGAAATACTCCGGCAGGGCCGACGTCGCGGACGTGCTGGGCGGGATGCTCGCTCGTCGGCTTGCGTCCGAGGAGTTCGTATCCGAAGTGGATGCGATCGTGCCGATGCCGCTGGGCACGTGGCGGCGGCTCGTCCGTGGTTTCAACCAGTCCGAGCTCATTGCGCGGGTCGTGGCGCGCGCGTTGGATTGTCCGCTCGTGACGGGCGCGCTGCGTCGAAGGTCGAGGGTGCCGCAAGCGCGGCTCGACAGGGCGAGCAGATTGCGCAGCCCGGTCGGCGCGTTCTTCGTGCGGCGAACGCGCGCAATCGCACAGAGGAAGATCCTTCTCGTTGACGACGTGCTAACGACGGGCGCAACTGCGGCCGAGGCCGCGCGCGCACTGAGGCAGGCCGGCGCCGCTGTGGTCTGGGTCGCCACCGTGGCAAGATGACCCCGATCGCGGATTACCGATTTCGCATTTCGGACTTGGAGATGAACACAGATGAACTACTTGATCACCGGAGGCGCGGGTTTCGTCGGTTCGCACCTCGCCGAGCTGCTCCTCGCCGATGGCGGCAACGTGACGATCATCGATGACCTGTCCACGGGCAGCATCGAGAACGTCGAACACCTGAAGACTAACCCGAGGTTCGCTTACCGTGTCGACACGATCTTCAACGAGCCGCTCACCGCGGAACTGGTCGATGGTGCGGACGTCGTGTTCCACCTGGCCGCGGCGGTCGGCGTGACGCTGATCGTTGAAAGCCCCGTGCGGACGATCGAAACGAACATCTCCGGAACCGAGATAGTCCTCAAGCACGCCGCGAAGAAGAAGCGCAAGGTCGTGCTCACCTCGTCGTCCGAAGTGTACGGAAAGAGCAGCCATGTCCCATTCAAGGAAGAGGACGACATGGTGTTCGGACCCACCACCCGCGCAAGATGGAGCTACGCCTGCTCAAAGGCCATCGACGAGTTCCTCGCGCTTTCATACTGGAAGGAGAAGCGAATGCCGGTGGTGGTGGCCCGGCTCTTCAACACGGTCGGCCCGCGCCAGACCGGCAGGTACGGCATGGTCGTCCCGAGGTTCGTCCGGCAGGCGCTCGACGGCGGACCCATCACCGTCTTCGGTGACGGCAAACAGTCGCGCTGCTTTGCGTATGTGGGGGACGTTGTCGAGGGGCTGAGGAAGCTCGCGGTTTCCGACCAAGCCGTCGGGTCGGTTTTCAACGTCGGCAGTTCCGAAGAGATCACGATCCAGGAACTCGCGGAGAAAGTGCGCAGCAAGGTGAACCCGAAAGTGCGCATCGAGTACATCCCGTACGACAAGGCCTACGAGGAGGGGTTTGAAGACATGCGCCGCAGGGTGCCTGACCTCGGCCGGATCGCCGCCGCGATCGGCTACACGCCTACGAAGAACATCGACCAGATCTTGGACCTGGTCATCCAGGACCTGTCCCGGAACCCGCGCAGAGGATAGTGGTTCACGGCATCTGGAATTCCGGAATCAGTGCCGCGACCGTGAGG
>JAVHLO010000033.1 GCA_031082105.1 Planctomycetota bacterium | reverse complement strand
GTTCAGAATGACCCTGCCAATTGGGAATCAGAAATGAAGAACTGGTCTCGCCTCGTGGTTGGCGCCGCCCGATCGATGCTGGTCGCCCTTGCAGTCGTCGCATGTTGTCACGGAGCGCCCCCGTGCGCGGCACAGGAGACCGGCGACGCCGTGACGCTGCTCCTCGAATACAGGGGCGACAGGGGAACCTTCCAGCGGTTCGACTCCGTCTTCCAGACAGGCAGGCGTCACGAGGGCGGCGGATCCACGATCGAGTTTTCATTCGAGCGAAAGGCCAAGACCAACGTCTATGTGTTCGATGTCGGCGAGGACGGCGCCTTTTCGGTCTGCGGCGAGGTGGCACATGACGCGGCCGTTCTCAAATCGATCGAAAAGAACGGCCGGAAGCCCGACCTCGCCGATATCCAGCTTGTCGAGCAGCAATTGCCGAAGCCGAGCATCGAGCTCGTCTGCTACAGGATGACGAAGTGGGGGATGCCAGCCGACAAGACGCCGCCGAGCGACCTCCCTTCCGCCGTGATCAGGGCGCTGTCAGCGATCGAGCAACTGCCCGCGCGACCCGTCAAGGTCGGCGAGACGTGGGTGCGTGAGGAAGACATGGACCTCGTGAAATCGCGCTGTGAGTTTGTTTTCAAGGGCATTGAGCAGAAGAACGGACTCGAGTGCGCGCTCATCGAAGGCAAGACTACGATCGAGTGCAAGTTCGTGCGTCCCGGCGCGACCGCCTCCTTTGAGAACGGCGACTCGCGCATGTGGTTTGCCGTCAAGGAGGGCCATCCCGTGCTGGTCGAAGGGAAGATCACTTTCAGGACGGATGCCGGCGGACGCAAGGAAGATCTCACGCTCTCCTCTCGTGTGGAATTCATCGAAACCCAGAAGGTCGGCGCCGATAAGCACGCGAAGCTCGCAAAGGAGGCCGCCTTGCTCTCCGCGGCCGACGAGCTTCTGCGCGAGGGCACGCTGGATATCGCCTACACAAGCCTCGCGGGCTTCCAGCAGGAGCACAAGGACAGCCCCTGGATCGGGTGCGTGTCGAGCATGGTCAGGAATATCGAGACGGAACTGCCGCTCCTGTTGAAGGAGGCGCCTGAGCTTGAGATCGGCGAGTGGCTCGTTCCGCTCCCGGCGAAGGGCAGCGGGACGGTCGTACCGAAGAATCCGGTCCCGCCGCTACAATCGCTCCGGGGCAAGGTGGTGCTCATCGACTTCTGGGCGACATGGTGCCCGCCGTGCAAAGAGACGATTCCGGCGCTCGGCGCGCTGCATGAAACGTATTCCGCCAAGGATCTCGTCATCATCGGAGTGACGGCAGTTGATCAGAAACAGACGCTGGAAGACATGAAGAAGTATGTCGGCGACAACAAGATCAAGTATTCCATCGGCGTGGATTCTCCCGCGCGCGGGACCGCGCTCGCCTTCGGTGTGCGCGGAATCCCGACCGCGTTCCTGCTCGACCGCAACGGAAGGGTGCGCTGGCAGGGCAGTCCGGGGAGGGGGACGAGACTTGAAGCGGCAATCCAGAGACTCCTGCAGGAAAACCGCTGAAGACGCCGATAGAAGAGAGATTCGGGGAACTGACGGAGGGGGAAGCGTAGTTCTCTCCTTCCCGCGGAACAATCGGAATCCCCTTTCCCCCCGAGGGGGCGAGGGCGAGGGTGAGGGGGAAAAGACCCATGCGGAGGTAGAGTCACATAAATGGTGACGTCCGTTGCTCTTGATGGAGGAATATCATGACGAACAAGCGGCTGTGTCTATCAGTGCTCCTCGTGCTGACCGCGCTGCTCGGATGTGCGCACAAGAACCCGTCGTGGTACTATCCGCGCCCGGCAGAGATTACCCACCGCAAGACCGTCGGCTTCTACGAAGTCGTCGGCGACAACTACAATCTGGTCGGGTACCTGAGGCAGTGCTCAACGCTGCATCGGGGATTGAAGGACTACGTGGACGAGTACTTCGTGTATGACGGCAACGGAAGGCTCATGGGCCTCATCGACGAGCTCGGCAGGACTTACATGTTCGACAAGGCCGGTGAGCCGAAGAAGGTCGGGGAATTCGAGATTCAAACCGGCGCACTCTACGTGCTCGGCCATTCAGGGAATGCCACATTCACGCGCACGGTGAAGTAGCTCTCTCTCCCTCTTCCTTTGGGAGAAGGCGGGGGTGAGGGACGAACGAACGTCCTGTGTCGAAGACCTGCCGCACCGTGCAAACCGAACGCCCTCACCCTAGCCCTCTCCCAAAGGGAGAGGGGACCTGCTTTCACCATCTGCTTCCGCAAGCGGGCGGGAGCGAGGGACTCATCCGCGCCGGACACAGAGGGCCAGCAACGACAGGCATAGAAGTGCCGCCGCCGCCCCGCAGGGCAAGGCCGCGCGCGCATCCTGCGCGCGAACCAGGCACCCCCCGCCGCCGCTCCCGCCGCCGGTGACTTCGTTTCCGCCTGCGCCGGCGCCGCCACCGCCGCCGGGGGCGGTCAACGTGAAGAGTATGGCCCGGCCGTTAACGATCGAACCGGGCGTGTCAAACGAATACTGCGTGCCGATCGCTCCTGCCCCGTTCTCAATGCCGACCGTTGCGGAATCGCCCGTGCCTGTGCCGTTCATCGATCTGTATTGGAACAGGATATCCGATGATCCCTCGCGGATGATGACCTCGAAGTCCACCGGACTGTCGTCGGCCAGACGGCACATGTTGTTCCACTGGATGACGAGCGTTCTGTTCGGCGCCGCCCCCTGAACGTCCCCCCAAATCTCGCCCGTGGGTGCGCCGTCGCCCGGCCCGTAGAGGTCGTCCCAGTACGGATAGATCGTGTTGTTGATCACCGCCGCAGCAGGGATTGCCACGTTTCCGAAGTAGCCGCCCACCTCGGGGTTCGTAACACCAGGATCGAATGTCCCGTCGCCATTATAGTTGAAGCAAATCCAGCCGTTCGTGCTGATCCACATGCCGCCGGCTACGTTGTCGCCGAGGTCAAGGGCGGCGCCGTAGTACGGAAAAATGAACGGGGCGGGGTTTATCGCCACCCAGCCGTGTTCGTCGTCGCCCGGCTGGGCGCCGCCGAAGATCGCGGTCCAGGTGGTCGCGGTCGGGCTGACCGTCAGGTCGTTGAAACTATAGACCGGCCCGCCGGCTTCCGTGCTGTCTATGAAGTAATACCCGCCTGCGTCAGGACCGCCCTGCGCGGCCCGGAGATCGCCCGCAAGAAGCAACAGCGCAAGAAGGAGAAGGCTTACCCGTAGCGCCATTCCGTACATAGTACCCTCCGGACAAATCACAGCACGCATGGAAAGGGACTGAAACACGTCATTCTACCTGCAACATCGGCGAAAGTCAAATAAAACTTTCGCCCCGGCAAAGAGTGCACCACCCGACCCGCATCACCCGCGGACTCGGTCTCTTGTCACCGGGACATGTCGCATGATGGAGAGACGCCATCCCCTGTGTGGGCTTGCACCAGGATTGGACGCGGAGCGGTCTCGCGTCAACGGGACATGCGTACCCATTCGATTTCGGGCCTCAGACGCGCACCCTGCGCGCCATAAAGAGCGCGCACATCGAGAGGAGCAGGAACACACCGACAGACCTTGACGCGTCGAGACGCTCGCCGTGAAGCGACTTCACGAGGCACCCGCCGCCGCCGCTGCCGCCGCCGGTGACCTCTCCGCCGCCGGCGGGTGCGCCGCCACCGCCACCGCCTGCGAATTGGATGCGTATGGCGAACCGCCGTATGCCGGCCGCGCCGTACTGCCAGTCGCCCGTGCCGTCAAAGGGGTTCCAGTCGCTGACGTTGCGCCCGTTCGCGATGTCTTCACCGCCCCAGTAGTTTGTCCCGGCTATTGCGGCCGTCACGTAGATGTCCACGATGAGGTTGTCGACGCCATTGTAGGCGAAGGTCCCCGCCATCGGAAGCGTCTCCCATACGCCATTCGCCACCGTGTTGGGGATCGTATAGGCGGCGTTGTACACCACCGCCTGCGTCCCCGTTATGTTGCCGTTCATGACGGCGCCGACCGCAAGTTGCGCCAGGTTCGTGTGCCCAAGAGTGGTCGTCATCGTCGTGAAAGTCTGCGTCACAGGCGGATCTCCCCCGGCATTGTCCCAGGGTAACCACCACAGCCCGTTGATCGTACCGGCCATCCCTATCTCAGCGGCCGTGTAGAGCAGTTGGATGCGGTACTCTGTACCCGGGATATTCGGCGGGTCCATGAACCAGACATCGCCACCCGCAGCGCTTGGAGGTCCGCCGATGGTGACGATAGTCTGTCCCTGAACGATTCCTGCCGGAACCGCGAGCAACAAAACTGCAAATAGAACGGCTTTCGCGCGGCTGTTCACTCTACCTATCCTCATAGGGAGACGATCCTCAGACCCGAACCTCGTGTGCTCACCCGCTCCCAGCCCGTCGCGGAAACGCTCGTCATTCCCCGCGCCGGGCAGACCGTCTGCAACAGGAGATCAATGCAATGACGAGCAGCCCTCCGAACGACAGTGTCCAGCGCAGCGGGTGGAAGTCACTGCCGGATACGTCATTCACAACACACCCCCCACCGCCGCTGCCGCCGCCGCCGTTACCGCCGCCACCGCCGCCGCCGCCCGGACCGCCGCCGCCAAGCGGCCAGTAAGGTTGTACGCCTCCGTACGCGTTCGGGACATAGCAGATCGCCAGGTTGTTTGCCAGGAGAGCCCTGTTGAAAGAATACTCCCCGCTGGTTAGCCCTGCCGCAGCGTCCTCGATCCCAACCGTGGCAGTCAGCCCGTTGTCGTTGGCTGCGTTGCCGAAGACCGCGTCCTGATACTGGAAGATGATGATGTTGCTCGTCTCGCAGAGGATCGCCTGGAACGTCACGGGAAATCCGGGGCCGAGGTCAAAATGCGTCAGCCCAAGCCACGAGACGACAAAATACCTGTTCGGCGCCACGCCCAGGGTCTGGTACCGGATCTGGCCCTCGGTATCAGTCAAATCGTCCCACATCGGCGCAACAAGGTTGTTCGGCGCTGCCGCGGTCGGTATTGTCGCGTTGTTCCAGAGGATGGCGTCGGCTAGATTGAAAGTCAATGCGCCGTTGTTGCCGATCATTAGCTGATTGAAGTTGTTCCCAAAATGGCTGAAATTGAACCCGATGTTGATAGGCCCGTAAGTCCCGTCGTCGTCGAGAGCGCCGACATTCGTACCCGTGGCGGATATGTCCTGCCACGTGTACGCTATTGCGCCGGGCTGGGCTGTGGAGTTAAAACAGCGATACGCCGTCCAGATGGTGAACTGGGCCGAGAACTTCCTGCGTCCGTAATTCCCCGCGGAAGCGGGATAGCCTGCATTCGGGTTGTCGACAAAGTCGTCCGCATTCGGGTCCCAGTCGTAGACATTCCAGACTTCTCCAACGGCCTGGTCAGTCCCCGCCCAGTTGTTTATGTTGGTGCCGTTGTCATAGCGGAGCTGCACGACGAGGTTGTGGGCGCCGTTGTACTTGAAGTTGTTCGTCCATGGCATGGCGATCCATGTATCGACCGCCACTCCGGCGGCGATGTTGTAGTTGGCCGCTGGAAAGACCAGCGTCCATGAGCCCGTGACATTAACGTTATTCGGCGGATTCTGCCCGCCCTGTATCTGGGACCCGGCGGCGTTCAGGTTCGCCAGGGTAGTGTGTCCCAGCCAGAGACGCGTATTACCATGAACGGACGCCAGCGTGCCGCCCCCTGTCGCCGCAAGCCACGACACGCCCACAACCGTGCCGGCATAGTTGGTCAGATCTGCCGCCCTGTACAGAAACTGGTGCTGCGAATCATCGTTGTACCACACGTCGCCTGAAGTTGCGGACGGTGGCGGGAGGACGTTTACGGTCGTCTGGGCGACGACGGGAGAACCGGCTGCGAAAAGCCAGAGGCCCAACGCAAGACCGACAATGACAAAACTGTCGACTCTGCTCACGATCCCGCTCCTCT
Organism: Planctomycetota bacterium; assembly: GCA_031082105.1. Taxonomy (GTDB): domain Bacteria; phylum Planctomycetota; class MHYJ01; order JACQXL01; family JAVHLO01; genus JAVHLO01. The sequence goes on along the minus strand of JAVHLO010000033.1, from coordinate 9,225 downwards.
TTTATGGACACATCTTCTTCGGCTTGCGTATCCAGGCCACCTGAAGAATCGAAACGATGAGCACCAATAGCACAACGAATCCCGTACCGCCACGTCTGGCGAGTCTGTCGGCGCCGTCGACGAAGCACCCCCCGCCGCCGCTGCCGCCGCCGGTGACCTCGCCTCCGCCCGCGCCGCCGCCGCCGCCACCACCGCCGGTCGTGTTCAGCAGTATGACGACCCTGTCCGTCCCCAACTCGCCGGCGATCAGGTCCTGATCTCCGTCCCCGTCAACGTCTGCGCACTTTATGCCTCGTGGATCCGTCCCCGGACCCGTGGTAAATGGGCTGCCTGCCGCTGCCGCGAAGACACCTGCCCCATTGTTCACTCGCACGTCGATTCCCGCCACGGCCGGAGTCGCGACGGCTATGTCGATGTCGCCGTCGCCGTCCAAGTCTGCTGACGCCAACTGGAATGGGCCCGGCGCAGAGGCGGACACGGCGTACACGGGCGATGGCCATGGACCCGGGAACGGGGTCGCGCCGTCGCCGAGCGCGATCGAGATATTGTCGGTCAGCTGATTCACCGTGGCGGCATCGAGGCCGCCACCGTTGAAATTGGCTACCACGATTGCGCTTGGGCCGCTGCCGCCGGCCGCGATGTTCAAGTTGTTTACCGCAAACACGCCGACGCCGTTGTTGGCCATGTATGCCATCTGGTCGCCGGCTGCACAACTGCAGACCAGGTCGATGTCGGCGTCTCCGTCAATCAACCCACCGGCCAGTCCGAACGGCGCATCCGCTCCACCGGCTCCGACCGGATATGCGGCCGCGGCTCCATAGCTGATGCCGGCCGCGACTTGCTCCAGGAGCACGTAGACGTTGTCTCCCGCCGCACCGCCAAAATCCGCCACCGCGATGTCGAGCCCGTTGGCCGTGTCCAGGTTGCCGACATAGAGGACATTCAGACCGGTCGCGCCCGTCGCGTAGGACACGCCTGCGCCGAAGACTCCCCCGCCGGCGTTCAGAAACACAGTAACGTTGTTGGTGGTGCTGTTCGATGTTACGAGGTCGACATCGCCGTCCGGTTCAAGGTCACCTCCGCAGATGTCAATTGGGCCCGTCGCTCCACCCGGTAACGCATAGTTCGTGGCGGCCCCTGGAAATACACCGCCGCCCGCGTTCAAGAATATGCCGATGTTGTTCGTCGTGAAATTCGCGACCGCAATGTCGACGCCGTTTGCGCCGTCAAAGTCGGCTATGAACAGCGAAATCGGTTCCGTGCCTCCAGGATTGTATGCTGTTGGGGCCCCAAAGGTCTGCGCCGGACAAGGCAAGGCACACGCCAGACAAACGCCGACAACGATCAGCGACACCGCCAGACGATGCTCAAACATTGTCCCCTCCTAGATCTGGTGACCATTTGAAAGCGAGCCAAATGCCGTTGACAGACAAATCCTCTAGACTATATCAAATTTCCGTCGATGAGTCAACTATCTTGCTTGCGCGAAGTCTGGACAACCGGGGCGTACCCCGTCCCTATCCACGGGACATGGCGCGAACAGCGAATCATATACTCAATATCGGACGGAGTCAAGCGAAAAATGTTGCGCTTCGGGGTTTTTCGTGTTGGCTGCTGGGAGGGACGAGGCGTCGGATTCTGATCCGGGAAATGGGGCACCAGCAAGCAGGGAACGGCGTCATGCCGCTCTTGGCGAACGTGGCCTCGAATGTCATTCCCGCGCAAGCGGGAATCCAGGCGAACGCGGCCTGGACCGACATTCCATTGGCTTGACAAGCCTGACAGGATATAGTGAAATCTACCGCAAGTCGTTTGCCGCCTGAGACTGTAGACTCTGCACAGGATCCTCCGGCGAACGAGGGAACGGCAGGCGGGCCTCGTGCGGATATCGGAGGCTGGATTCCCGCTTTCGCGGGAATGACAGGTAGGCCGCGCGCGGATTAACGGAGGCTGGATTCCCGCTCTCGCGGGAATGACAGGGGGCTAGCCCATGCCGACCGAACTCGATTCCCTTTGCGCGGACTGGTTGCGGGACCACGCCCGTCCCCTCGAGCAGATGCTGGCCATACCCGGGCAGTACGAGGTCGGCGGGCTTGCCGGCTCGGCCGCGGCCTGGCTGGTCTCCGCCGCATTTCTCCGCACGCGCAGGTCTTGTCTCGTCATCACGCGCACACATGAGGCCGCGGAAGACCTGGCCGCGGAAGTCGCTACCTTCGCCGGCCGCCAGTGCGAGGTGATCGTCTTTCCGGAATCGGGGCACACTGTTGGCGGAAAACAACCCCCTAAATCCCCCTCTGCTAAGGGGGACTTTCTTCCCCAGGATGCGGCGCCCGCCCTGCTCGAGACCGCGACGGCCGAACCCGGGCTGGGACTTGCGGCAAGGCTGCGTGCGCTCGTGCGGCTGCTCCAACTGGGCACGGATTCGAGATGCGTCCTGATCGCCTCGATACGCGCAGTGCTGGAACGCGTGCCCGGCCGCCAGGCCATCGAAGACGCCGCCCTCGCCCTAAAGACTGGACAGACGATGAAGATGAGCGCCCTCGCGGACCTCTTCGTGCGCAAGGGGCTCGAGCGCACGCCGTCCGTCGAGGTCGAAGGACAATTCGCGATCCGGGGAGGAATCATCGACCTCTTCCCGCTCGGGGACGCCTGCCCCGTCCGCGTGGAATTCGCGGGCGACAGGATCGAATCGATCCGCCTGTTCGATCCCGGCACCCAGGTCTCCTCCGAAAAGAAGCAGAGCTACGAGACCTTCCTTGTCGGACGTACCGAGCTGACCAATGCGGCAGCCACGGCTGGCGCTGCGCTGAAGCAGGATGCCTTGAGTCGCGACACCGCGGGTTCGCCCCGGCAATCCGATTCGGCCGGACGTCCTTCGGCCTGTCATTCTGAACCCGGTTCAGAATCTCCTTGTCCGGTTGTAGAGGAGATGCCCCGACCGCTGTCGGGGCATGACAGGAAGAACGTTTTTTCGACAGGATCCCGATCCGGGACAAGACCACAGGCCGTCTTCGTCACCAACCACCTCGGTCCCAACGCATGGACGGCCTTCATCGACAAGCCCGCGCTGCTCGACCACGCCCGCCGTGTGCTTACGCATGAGGGCATCGAGGAGACCGGTTTATTGATCATGGAGTTTCTCCATTCGCTGGCCGCGACCGCGTCCGTCTCGCTGCACGAGCTGCCGGTGGGCAGATCGTTCAGAGAACTACCCCCTGAATCTCAAGGCCAGGGCCGCGATCCCCGCTTTCGCGGGGGCCCCTCTGCCAAGGAGGACTTGCCCGCGACCGTCCCTGGCGCGTTCAACGTCCGTGCCACGACCGTACAGCGGCTCAGCGGCAACCTCACCGATCTCTCGGCCGAACTCATCGCGCTGGCCGGTCCGGCCGGAACGGCATACGTGGTCTGCGACAATGAAGCGGCCGTGCAGCGGTTCCTGGAACTCATCAAGGGCGGGGCCGCGGGCGGGCCGGAAGAAGCTGAAAGAAGGAAGTCACGGATCCGCGCCGTCATCGGGTTCATTGCGGTCGGGTTCGCCCTGACTGACGCGGGGATCTCCGTGCTGTCGCAGAGCGAGGTGCTGAACCGATACAGGTTCAAGCGCAGGCTTGGCGATGTGTCCCACGCCCGGCCGACGGATGAGTTCCTGTCGTTCAAGAAAGGCGACTTCGTCGTCCACGAGAACCACGGCGTCGCGCGATACCTCGGTGTGGAGAAGTTGAAGAAGGAAGGGAGGATGACAGAGTTTCTCGTCCTCGAGTACCAAGGGCACGAGAAGCTCTTCGTGCCGGCGCACCAGGCGAACCTCGTGCAGCGGTACCTCGGGTCGCACGGGGGCGATTTCGCGCCCGCGCTCGGCAAGCTCGGGGGAATCGTGTGGGAGCGCAAGAAGGCTCGGGTCGCCACGGCCGTGGAGAAACTCGCACACGAGCTGCTCGACGTCCACGCCGCCCGCGAGCTTGAACGCGGGACGGCATTTCCGAAGGACTCGCGATGGCAGCACGAATTCGAGGCCGCGTTCCCGTTTGAGGATACCGAAGACCAGGTCATGGTCACCGCTGCGATCAAGAAGGACATGGAGTCGCCGCGCCCCATGGATCGACTGATCTGCGGCGACGTCGGGTTCGGTAAAACCGAACTCGCCATGCGCGCCGCGTTCAAGGCCGCCACCGCCGGGAGGCAGACCGCAGTCCTGGTCCCGACGACGGTGCTCGCCCAGCAGCACTACATCAATTTCCGCGACCGCATGGCCCAGTTTCCAATGGTCATCGAAGTCCTGAGCCGCTTCCGGTCCAGAACCGAGCAGGCCGACGTCCTCCGCCGGCTCGAGGCCGGAACAGTGGACATCATCATCGGTACCCACAGACTGCTCCAGAAGGACGTCCGGATCATGAATCTCGGACTCGTAATCATCGACGAAGAGCAGCGTTTCGGGGTGGAACACAAGGAGATTCTCAAGCGCCTCCGCGCGACGGTCGACGTGCTGACCCTCACGGCCACCCCGATCCCGCGCACGCTCCATATGAGCCTGCTGGGTCTGCGCGACATCTCCACGCTGTCAACGCCGCCGCAAGACAGACGTTCGATCAGGACCGAGGTCTGCCGCATGGACCCCGAGGTCGTCAGGCAGGCGATCCTCCTCGAGCTCGACCGCGGCGGACAGGTTTTTTTCTTGCACAACCGGGTCTACGACGTCGATTCCGTTGCCGCCCGGCTTGCGTCGATCGTGCCCGAGGCGAGGTTCTCGGTCGCGCACGGCCAGATGCCGGAACACCTGCTCGAACAGCGGATGCTCGACTTCATCGAACGGCGCAGCGACGTGCTCGTGTCGACGACGATCATAGAATCCGGGCTCGATATCCCGAACGCGAACACGATATTCGTCCACAACGCGGACATGTTCGGCCTGGCCGACCTGCACCAATTGAGGGGACGCGTGGGCAGGTACAAGAACCAGGCCTTCGCCTACTTTCTGCTCCCCGAGAACCGGACTATTGCGCCGGAGGCGGCAAAGCGGCTCCAGGCGATTCACGAGTTCAACGAGCTTGGAGCCGGATTCAAGATAGCGATGCGCGACCTGGAGATCCGAGGCACAGGCAACCTACTGGGACGCGAACAGAGCGGCCACATCGCGGCCGTGGGGTACGAACTCTACTGCAGGCTGCTTCAGGCCGCCGTTAAGACGGTCAGGAACGAGCCGGTCCCAAGAAGAATGGACGCCTGTGTCGATCTCCGCGTCGATGCCTTCATGCCCGCGTCATACATCGGCGATGAGGATGAGCGAATCCAGACGTACTTCCAGATCTCGCGGATCGGCTCGCTCGCCGAGCTGCGCGATTTCGAACGGCGGCTCGCAGACCGATATGGTCGGCTTGCCCGTAGCGCGACGCCCGTCCACCGGCTCCTCGAGCTGGCCGAGCTGCGTGTGATGGCGCACTCAATGGGAGTATCCCTTCTCGTGCAGGGAGACGAAGCGGTCACGTTCAAGTTCGAGAGCGCCGCGGCCTGTTCCGTGTTCCACAGATCGCACGCGCGGCGCACGAGGCAGGTCGACCCCATTACATTGCTCGTGCCGTTCGATCCGGAACAGCCCGGGGCGGAAGAGAAGGTCATCCGGCTTGTCAAGGGGATGTTGCAGAAAGGCGCGTGATTTGGTATGCTGGTCCATTCGCGTAATTCGATTTGCCTGAGGCCATGGAAACACTCGAAAATGCGCAGCGCAGCGGAGCCGCAACCAAACCAACCGCAAAGCGCGCAAAGAGCGCAAAGCAAGAAGGACTCGGCCATGCGATGGAATTTCGCGCTTCGCGCGCTTTGCGTTCTTTGCGGTGAACAGGAACGTTGTCAAAACAGCAAAGTCTTATCGGATCGAAAGACAGTATGAAGCATGCTGATTGCGGGTCTGCGAAGAAGAAGCTGGCTCCAGATTCCAAACAGGATTCCTGCGGGAGATCGCGCATGCGTTTCACAAGACGACTCGATGCTTTTTTGCTGTGCCTGGCGCTCGCCGGTGCGCTGGTATCGTGCCGGTACGCGCCGGACAGGACCAGCGACACAGTTACGCCGCGCAAAGGTCACGACGAGTTCTGGCCCGCGCTCGATCCGAGCGCGGTCTCCGTCCAGAAACTGGCCGACCACCTGCAGGCGCTCGCCGACGGGCGGATGATGGGGCGAAGCCCGCTGGCAAGCGAGGTCTCCACTTCGGATGAGGCGGTTCGTCACCCGGCGGAGATCCCGCCGGCGACACAGTACATAGCGGATATCTTCTGTCGACTCCATCTCGCCACACTCCAGTCGCCGCTCGGTTCGGCGGGAGGCGGCCCGCGCGCGACGGAGCCCGCCTCCTCGGAGGGAATTGCCTCCTTCCTGCGCCCGTTCCGCATCTCACTCAGATCGCTGGGTGATCGCAACAGGCTCGCAATTGTCCTGACCGGCCAGATGGGGAAGAAGACCGTCGACCTCAAGCTTACGGAGGACTTCCTTCCGATCGGGTTTTCCGCCCCGGGGGCGGTCTCCGCGCCGCTCTTTTTCGCCGGCTACGGGATCACGGCGCTGGAGCTGAACTACGACGACTACCGCGGCCATGATGTGAAGGGCAAGCTGGTCCTGGTTCTCGAGGGCAGTCCGGGACCCGATCGAGCGGGCGCCCCCAACGATCCCTCAGGGGAGTCCGGACCGAACACCGGCGTGGACCCTCTATACTCGTCCGTCATCTACAAGACGATGAACGCGAAGCGGCACGGCGCTGTGGGACTGCTGCTGGTCCCCTCCGTCCCCCCGCCATCCGAACCCGAACGGCTCGCCGAGCTTGGTGTCTGGCCGTCATGCCTGCCTTCCCGGATGAAGAAGCGGCTCGAGTCGAAGCCGCCGAACGGCCCCGGAACTTTCCTCGAATCGCTTGTGCTTGCGGCGCAGGCGCCCGCGGGCAAGTTCACCGAGGAAGAACTTCTGCGCCATACCGACGCACTCGGCAAACGCGAGGTCTTCGAGGTTGAGGATGAGGCGAATACGATTCTGTCCGCTGCGCTGACCTCTGCGGCCGCGGATGCGGTCCTCGGTTTTGCCGGCAGCTCCGTCGAGAAGGCGCGGGACGAGATCGAGCTCAACCAGCGCCCCTGCTCGTTCGAGATGCCCGGCGTCTGCGCATTGCTCGAATGCACGGCCGCGACGCGGGATTGGCGCGGCATCAACATCGTGGCAGCCGTCCTGCCCGAGTGCGAGATCAAGGACGCAGAATGGGTCATCGTCGGCGCGCACTACGACAGCCTTGGCCTCTCGGCGGACGGCAGGGCCTTTCCCGGCGCGAACGACAACGGCTCAGGAAGCACGGTCCTGCTGGAACTGGCCCGGTGCCTGGCCCCGTTCAAGGGGAAAGTGAAACGCGGCGTGCTGCTCTGCTCGTTCGACGGGGAAGAGTCCGGGCTGCTCGGGGCGCGCCGGCTCGTGAGGGAACTGGCGCCGGTGGCGGCGAGTGTCGTTGCAATGATAAACATCGACATGGTCGGCGGGCGCTGCGGGCCCGGCGCCCAAAGCGCTGCCGCCGAAGGAACGGGTCCGGCCGCCGTCCCGCTGCAGATCATCGGCGCCGTGCGCAGCCCGGAGCTGTGCGCGATCTTCAAGAAACACATTGAACCATTCGGTGTGGAGGTCAGAAGCGATGTCGAGTTCGCGTTCATGCTCGGCGGCGACCATTGGCCTTTCCACCTGGCAAAGGTGCCGTCGATACAGCTCACGACGAGCCGCTTCCCGGAGATGCATACGCTCGACGACACTGTGGACAAGGTCGATGTCGAATCTCTCGAGAGGCTTTCAAAGGGGATTCTGCAGGCCGTGCTCGAGCTGGCCAACGGTTCAGAACGGTTCCCCGCGCCGCGCTACGCGAAGACCGAATACCCGAATAGGAAGTAGTCGTGCCGCGGGTGGCGTTAACACGGCCGGATTTGCCTGCAGACGCCGTTCCCGATGATCTTGAGTCCACCGAATCCCGAACAGAATTCGAGATCCTGGCGCTCAGCACCAAGACGCAAAGACACGAAGAGACGACCGAAAGGGCAGGAAACACCCGGCGTTCAAGCCGACAGACAGGTTCTAAGCATGGAGAACAACTCTGACAGCATGTCAGACTCGAAGTCCGCGGAAGACCGCCGAGTGTCCGCGCTTGGTGCGACTTTGTGTCTTCGTGCCTTTGTGCTTTGTGACGAGACCGGCCTGGGGGGTGGTGACGCCCGCGGCCCCGACTTGTGCATAGGATTCGAGTTGCTGCGGACACTCTTCGTTCGTTCCTGAGTGGTCCCGGCTTGCTGCTTGCTACTATCTTCAGAGGCTTGAGCTTGTTTTTCTCGAAGAACTCACGCAGGGGTCCCAGCGTGCCGTCCGCAAGAACGGCCCAAAGACTGTCACTCTACGCGCTTGCGGTAGTCCTGGCGACGATAGTGTCGTCGCCGGTATACGCATCGGACCCGAAAGAGGAGTTGGCCGAGCTCGAGAAACGATTCGGAATGGTCGTCCAGCACGAGGATTTCAAGTTCCCGTTCGACACGCCCAACGGCAAGGTACAAGGAAAGAACGCGGCGCTCAAGGACGTAGAGAGATACCTGCCTTTGTTCAAAAAGGAGCTGGCGAAGTTTCCAAAGGATATCTTCAGAAAACTCGGCGTCAAGCGCGTCGTCCTCTGCACCGGACTTGCGTGGGAGAAGCAACCACGCGCAGCAGTGCCCGAGCTCTGCACAATGACCTTCTTCCTGGACGTGCGGCTCGGCAGGGAGACCAAGAACTACCAGGAACGTGTCGTGCACCACGATTTCTTCCACTTCATCGACTGGATGGACGATTCCAGCTACGACGACTCCGCATGGAAGAGACTGAATCCGAAGGGTTTCAAGTACGGCACCGGCGGCGCAGATATGCAGGGCGGAGCCGAGGACGTGTTCAGCGCGCGCGACGACCTGCCGGGCTTTCTCACCAAGTACTCCACCTCCGGGGTCGAAGAAGACAAGGCGGAGATATACTCGTTCCTGATGACGAACCACAGGTTCGTGGCAGGTCGAATGGAAGCCGACAAGATCATCGTGGAAAAAGTCCGGCTGCTGAAGAAACTCCTCCAATCATGCCATCGAGCCTACGACGCCGCCTTCTGGAAATCCATCGAGAAGGCCACGTTGCCGGAGCAGCCCGAAGATCAGGAGCAGGAGGAGGACGAAGAAGAAGACGAGACCGATGCCGGTG
>JAVHLO010000339.1 GCA_031082105.1 Planctomycetota bacterium | reverse complement strand
TCTGTAGATCGGTGAATCCGGGCCGCGCGGCCCACTTCCGCCGGATCATTGACTGCCAGTCTATTTCATGCGGTCGGAAAAGTCAAGATAAATCGCCAGGTGATGCATGTTTGCTTGACAGCCTCTCCAAGTTATGGCATAAAAACGTCAGGAGGTGCGAATGCGCGTTCGATTTTCCGTCGCCGGGTGGGTCGGGGCGGCATTGATCCTGGCGTGCCTGTTCGCCGCCACGGTCTTCGCCCAGTCGAAGAGCGACCTGGGCATCTCAGCTACCGCCACGCCGGCAGGCGGGGTGCGAATCCAGGGAAAGGGCCGACTCAGGTCCGGCGACGCCGTCGTGGTCCGCCTGTACCTCATGAAGGATGAGGACAGGATACTGAAGCATTGCGAGGAGTTCCGCGCGGGCCAGGGCGGGTTCGACGTCACGATCCAGCCGACCGGGCTTCCGACCGGCAAATACCTGATCGAAGTCGTCGCCGCAGGGCAGACGGCCACGGCGTGCATTTCCGTCGAGACCTTCGAGAGCGTCTGCGTCGACCGCGGCAAGCAGCAGGAGGAGATCGTCAAGTACTGGAAGAAGATATCGGATCATTCCGTGAGGCTGGGCCAGTACGTCAATCTCGATATCCGCGACACAATCGCCCTGCAGAGCTGGGAGCGACTTGCGGAGCAATACGACCGCGCGCTCGGCAAGGAGAAGCTCGGCCTGGTCAAGCAGGAGCAGGAAATGCTGTCGACACTGTCGGGCCGCTTGATCGCCATCGCCAAGATCGCGAGAGTGTCGCTCTCCGATACGGGCGGGTACATGAAGAGGTACGGCATGAGCGTCGTGAAGCCCGACGGCAGCTTCGTGTCGGTGACCGCGCTCGTATCGGAGTGCCGCGAGAAGCTCCTCGCTTCGCTAAGGGAATCCTACATCGCCGTTTCGCGCCAGCTCGTCCAGAAACTGGACGAGGCCTTCCAGGAATCCAGCCTGCAGCAAGGAAAGACGAAACGTATGTCCATGTGGGAGGGAAGGACGGGGACATGGAAGAAGCTGGTCGAGTATCTCGCCGAGGTGCACTGCAAGTTCGGAGAGAAGTCCGTGCTGTACGACGCCGCGCTGGCGGATTCGGTTGCGGTCGTCGCATCGAAGCTGAAGTCGATAGTGCCCCCGTGCCGCGCGCTGCTCGAGAACAAGAACATCGATGCCGCACAGAAGGCGAGAGACGAGCGCACAAAAGAGGTCCTCGCGCTCCTGGCGGAAATGGAGGCGGGGAAGAAGTAGCGCGCGCTCCGTGTTCGAAGCCGCAATCCGTGTGCCCCGAGGTGAACTGCGGTCTTCGTGGATCCGGAGAGAAAGTCGACTGCCTGTCATTGCGAGCCGCAGCGAGGCAATCTCCTCCACTCCGACGCAAGAGGCTCCGGCGATTGCTTCGCTGCGGCTCGCAATGACATGAGGACGCGCGTCTGTCAAGACCTTCATGAACAATGCAGGTCGAGATTCGGAACCGTCCGGTGTTCCCACACAAGGACAAGCGCGATGAAGCTCGTCCGTTCCGCCGCGATCATCAGTCTGTGCACGCTGCTCAGCCGTGTGCTCGGGCTGGTCCGCGAGATTTTCGCGGCGACGTTCATCGGGGCCGGGTGGGTGATGGACGCGTTCGCCATCGCCTTCCAGGTTCCGAACCTGTTCCGCAGGCTCTTCGGCGAGGGCGCGCTCAGCGCGGCGGTCGTTCCCGTGTTTTCCGAGCAGCTCGAGAAGAAGGACAAGAGAAGCGCCGCGCGGTTCGTCAACGCGTCGATCACCATGCTGGGCCTTGTGCTCGGTATCCTCACCATCGCGGGCATCGGAATATCGTTCCTTCTCCCGCTCATGGCGGGCGACACGCCGGAATCGCAGCGCTGGATGGACCTCTTCTCCAGGCTGCTCCGCATCATGCTGCCCTACCTGCCGCTCATCTGCATCGTCGCGCTCGTGAGCGCGGTCCTCAACGTGCTGAAACACTTCGCGATGCCCGCGCTCGCGTCCACGGTGCTGAACATCTGCTGGATCGCGGGCTTCGTCCTCGCATGGAAGATGACGAGCGACCCAGAACAGGCGGTCATCATCATCGCTTGGGCGATAATCGTGGGCGGCGTGCTGGAACTCCTGCTGCAGGTCCCGGTCTTGATGGCGAAGGGGATCAAGTACCGGCCCGTCGTCGATTTCAAGGACGAGGGCGTGCGGTCGGTTCTGAAACTCATGGGGCCGACGGCGCTCGGGATCGCGGTCGTCCAGATCAACCTCCTCGTGGACAGCGTCATTGCGAAGGTTTGCGTGACGGGAGACGGGGCCGTGTCTGCGCTGTACTTCGGCAACCGGTTGATGCAGTTCCCGCTCGCGCTCATCGGAATCTCGCTTGCGACCGCCGTCTTTCCGTACCTTGCGGAGCATGCGGCGCGCGGGAAGACGGCCGAGTTCGCTTCCGAGTTGACGAGGGCTTTCAATCTTTGCCTGTTCGTCGCGTTGCCGGCCTCCGTCGGGCTCGTGCTGGTTGCCGCGCCCATTGTCAAGCTCTTCTTCCAGTGGGAAAGGTTTACGGCGTCGGCCGGGGCGCGCACGGTCTCGGTGCTTGTCTGTTACTCCGTCGGCGTGTGGGCGTACTGCTGTCTGCACGTGGTGAACCGCGCATTCTACGCGCTCAAGGACACGGCCACCCCGGTACGGGTCGGCGCGATGATGGTCGGCGCGAACGTCACGCTGAACCTCATCCTCGTCTGGCCGCTCGGCGAGTCCGGTCTGGCCCTGGCGACGGCCGTCACCGCCACGGCGAATCTCCTCATCCTGATGCGGATTCTCGGGCGGCGCGTGCCGGAGATGAGGTTCGTCAAGGTGATCTCGAGCGCGGGCAGGACGGCAATCGCTTGCATCGGAATGGCATTCTGCTGTATCCTATGGATGATGTACGTCGCGCCGGGCTTCGATACTTACTTCGACCGGACGCTGACGAAGCGAATCGCGGCCGTCGTCGCGCCGGCGGCGGTCGGAGCCGCCAGCTACATCGCCTTCGCGGTCGTGCTCGGAACAGCCGAGATGAAGGCATTGATCGAAAGGCTGCGCAGGCGCAAGGAACCCGCCCGCGATGAAGGCTCGTAGCGCGTCTGTACTCGAATAATGGCCACGGAGGCACTTTCGAGTCCCGGTTGGCGCATATGCAATCTGACCGGGTTTCCGTGCAATCCATGGAATCTGTGGATAATGGCTCGCTGTCCTTGGCGAGCGGACATGGTTTGGAGATCGGCCGATGTACAGACGCTGCCTCTTGCTCTTGATCTGTTCCATTTTCATGGTGACGGCGCTGGTCCGCGCGCAGGAACCACCGCCGCCGGAAGAGCCCGGCCAGGAACCGCCGCCGCCTGAAGAACCGGCCGGGGACGAGACCCCGCCTGAAAAACCTCCCGACGGCGAGACGCCGCCGGAAAAGCCGCCGGAGGAAGCGCCCAAAAAAGAGAAACCGAAATCGGAGAACCTCATCCCGCCTTCCTACATCTCTGAACGGGCCGTGAAGCTGTTGAACGAAGGCGTCGAGCTCATGGAAAAGGCCAAGCAGGGCGGCTCGAACTCGCTCGACTACGTCGATCAGGCGCTGAAGAAGTTCGAAGGCGCCGTCCTCGCAAGCGGCAAGGATTTTGCCCTCGCAGAGTACCACCGGGGCATCGCGTTCCAGTTCACACAGGAGTTCACCGAGGCCAGGCGTGTCCTCGAGAGGGCGCTGAAGGTCAACCCGAAGTTCTACGAGGCGATGGTCGAGCTGGGCGATACCCACGCATGGATGAAGGACTACGAAAACGCGCAGAAGCTCTACGACAGATGCATCGAGACGAAGCCCGACTACGCGCTCGCCCCCAGGAACAAGGCCATCATCTTCCTGCGCACGCGCGAGCTCGAAAAGGCGCAGGAGTTCATCAAGAAGGCGATGGCGCTCGATCCCGAGGACAAGCTGGGGAAGGAGCTGGAGAAGGACATCGATATCGAGGTGAAGGGGCCCGGATTCAAGAAGGAGTATGTGAAGGAGAGCGCGCACTACCGAATAATGACGGACATCGGCCAGCAGTTCGCGGACGACCTTGCGAAAGAGATCGAGTTGATCTACAACGTCTTTACGAATGTCTTTCCGAAGATCGACAAGGAAAAGAAGAAATTCCCCATCTACGTCTTCGCGAATCCGAAGGACTACTTCACCTGGGGCGGGCCGCCCGGGTCGGGCGGATTTTTCTCCGACTTGCAGCAGAAACTGCAGTTCTTCAGGCAGAAGTCCGAGGTCGACACCCGGCTTGTACTCTACCATGAGGGCTTCCACCAGTTTCTGAACCACTACCTGCTGGACTGTCCGATGTG
>JAVHLO010000338.1 GCA_031082105.1 Planctomycetota bacterium | reverse complement strand
GGGCAATGCCCACTCCCACGGCGATGGATATCAGCCAGCCGTGGTCGCCGGAAGCGGCAAAGCCCCAGGCGAACACGATACGCGTTGCGAACATTGCCAGCACGCCGCAGAGAGTCGCGACCGCGAAGGCAATGCGCGCCCGCCACTTCACCGGACGGAAAAGCAGGTAGCAGAGGAAGGGAACCACGGTGATTGCCAGCACGGCCGACGACCCGATGGCGAAGGTCTTGGCGAACGCCAACGGCCGGAAGAGCTTGCCTTCCTGGTCGGTCAGGAAGAACACGGGGATGAACGATACGATGGTGTTGCTGACGGCGGTAACGATAGCCCCTCCGACCTCGGTGGCGCCGTCGTACACGATGCCGAAGTATCCCTTCTCCTTCTTCTCATCTTCGGTGGCGCCGGCCAACCGGCGATAGATGTTCTCCGACATGATGATGCCCATATCGGATACGTCTCCAATTGCGATGGCCAGCCCCGCAAGCGACATGATGTTGCTGTCGACGCCGAAGAGATACATCAGGATGAACGATCCCGCCAGCGCGAGGGGAAGCGTCGGCAGCACGGTGACCGTTGTACGGAGGTGAAGCAGGAAGAAGACAACAATGAGGCAGGCGAGGATTGCCTCCTCGAACAGCGCCACCTTCAGCGTGTCGATGGTTTCTTCCACGATGGTCGTGCGATCATAGAAGGGCACGATTCTGACCTTGGAAGCACGGCCATCGGCGAGCGTCTTGCCCGGCAGACCAGGCTCAAGTTGGGCGATCTTCTCCTTGACGCGCCGGACCACCTCGCGCGGATTCTCGCCGTAGCGCATGAGCACCACGCCGCCCACGGCCTCGACGCCGCCCTTGTCGAGCGCCCCCCGCCGGAAATCCGGCCCCATTTGCACGGTTGCGACGTTTCTGACGAAAACCGGCGTGCCGCCCTCCTGGCGGATGACGATCTTCTCCAGGTCGTCGATCGTCTTGACGAACCCCACGCCGCGAATGAAGAACTCGGAACCGCCGTTCTCGACGACCTTGGCCCCCACGTCGATGTTGCTCTTCCTGACGGCCTCGAACACGTCCATGAGCGTTACGCGGTGGGCGCGCATCTTGTCCGGATGCAGGTCGATCTGATACTGCTTCACGAAACCGCCAATGCTGGCGACCTCGCTCACGCCGTCAACCGACTGGATCTGATAGCGGACGTACCAATCCTGGATTGAGCGAAGCTCGGCGAGGTCGAAGCCCTCACCTTCAACGGTGTACCAATAGACCTGGCCCAGCGCCGTGGCGTCAGGGCCGAGAACCGGCACTACTCCCGCGGGCAGGCGCTGCTGCGCGATGTTCGCGCGTTCGAGTACCCGCGAGCGCGCCCAGTAGTAATCAACTTCGTCCTTGAAGATCACGAAGACCATCGAGAAACCGAAGCCGGACATCGAACGGATGGCCTTCACGCCCGGCGTGCCGGTCAGGCTGGTAGTGAGAGGATACGTCACCTGGTCGTCAACGTCCTGGGGGCTTCGCCCCGGCCAGTCGGCGTAGACGATGACCTGCTTCTCGCCGATGTCGGGGATGGCGTCCACGGGCGTGCGCATGATGGCCCAATAGCCCGCGCCGGAGAGCGCGACGATCAACAGAAGCATGAGGAAGGTGTTCTTGAGACACCAGCGGATGACGGCATTGACCATGGTCGTGTTCCCCCGTTAGTGCTTATGGCCGCCGGCAGGCGGAACTGTCGGTTCCTCAACCGCGGGTTGTCTTGTTGGCGTCTCGGTGTCCGGCGTGTCTCCCGTTCCGCCGTGCTGATGCCCAACGGTTGCGTGAAGACCGCCGGGGTAGTAGAGGCTCGGGTGCCCCGTAATCTGGAACTGGCTGTCGATGAGGAACCCTCCGCGTGTCACCACGCGCTCTCCTTCGGCCAGTCCCTTGAGAACCGGGAAGTATCCGCCGCTGCGAGGGCCGAGCACTACCTCGCGCGATTCGAATGTGCCTCGTCCCTTCTCGACATAGACGATCTTCCGCGTACCGCTGTCCAGAACGGCGCTGACCGGAACGGCGAGCAGTCCCTCTTGCTTGGTCTTGTCCGGCGGGGCCGGAGGATCGATCTCGTCGAGATTCATGTGGCAGACCGGGCAGTTGCCGGGCCCGTCATAGGTCTTGTCGCCTTCGCATTTCATCGGGCAGGCATACCGGTCCGCCGGTGCTTGCGTGGGAGCCTCATGTACGCCGCCACTCGGGATTTGCTCCAACGGCATGTTGCACATCGGACACAAACCAACATCGTCCTTCACGACCTGCGGGTGCATCGGGCACGTGAACTTCCCTTCGATGCCCGTGGGAGCGGCCTCGCCGTCGGGCCCCAGGGTTGCCTTGACGATCGCGCTGACGTACATCCCCGGCTTGAGGGCATGGCGCTTGTTCTCGACGTGTACTGGAACCCGGATCGTCCTCGTCTCCTCGTTGAGCACCGGCTCCACAAATGTGACCATCCCGGTGAAGACCTGCCCCGGATACGACTCGGTGGTGAGTTCTACCTCTTGTCCGTAGCGGACCCAGGCGAGATCGAATTCGTAGATGTCCAGGTAGACCCACACGGTGTCGAGGTTGGCGATCCGGTAGAGGGCCTCGCCCGCCTTGAAGGCGCTGTTTTCGACGATCATCTTCTCAATGACCGTGCCGGTGATGGGCGAATAGAGCGTCACGCGGTCGCCGATTTTCCTTGAGGTAATGAGGTCGTCGATTTGCTTTTCCGTCAGCCCCCAGTTGCGCAGCTTGACCTTCGAGCTCTCGACCAGCGGGCCGGACGCGCCATCCCGCACCGCAATCAGGAGTTCATGTTGCGCGATCATGAGATCGGGGCTGTAGACCTCGACGAGGTGATCCCCGGCCTTGATGTTTACACCAGTCACGTTGACAAACAGCTTCTCTGCATAGCCATCCACCCGTGCCGTGACGGTCGCGAGAGATGGCTCATTGTATTGAATCTTACCCACGGCCCGAAGATGGTGGCTCAGCTCGCGATACGCGACGAGCGTCGTTTCCACGCTCGCCATCGCCAGTGCCTGGTCCGAGAGCGTCAACGCGGGTGGCGCGCCTCCCGGTGATTGCGCGGCACTCGCCGGGATCAGCGGCATTTCACAGATGGGGCACTTGCCGGGCTTGTCCAGGCGCACCTGTGGATGCATCGAGCACGTGTAGACCCGTTGGGTCGCCGCGCCGCTGCCGACGTCGGCCGGACCAGCGGAGGGTCGGCCGGTCCATCGCCCGATGAAGAATCCGATTGCGAGGGCGGCAAGCAGCGCAACAATGCCGCCAAGAATGGCCGTATGCCGTTTCATTTCGAGTCCTCCTTCGAATCGCCTCGGTCCGAGCGCTCATTCGGGGCAAGCGTTGGGCTGCCCTGCGGGGGCACTCCGGCGATCAGCAGGGAAAGCGACGCCAGCGCCAGTTCCTTCTGGGTGCGAGCCTCAATGAGCGCCAGATCGAAGCCGAGCAGTTGTCGATAGCTGTCAATCACATTCACGCCGCCGTCCCGTGTTCGGCCAACGACCTCGATGTGCTCAAAACCCGGGTGGAGGCCCGACGGGAGCGCATGAACCTGCCGGAGATGGACCGGGAGTTCCTGCGTTGGGTAAAGAAGGTGCTCGTTCGTGATCGTCATGCGATCGAGATCTGGTTCGTGTTGCCGGCGCCCGACCCGACTCGTATGGCGGGAAATTTGGCTCCCCGGCGAGGACTCGAACCTCGAACCTTGCGGTTAACAGCCGCGCGCTCTACCAATTGAGCTACCGGGGAGTGATTCTCTTGGTTCGGATTTTACCACACGGGCCCCGCGATGTCAACGAATTCGATTCTACGGCAGGAATCGGCCGACCGGCGCATTTGGAGCGTCAAAGCCGCGGCTTTAACCTTCCCTTCCATCCGACGCGCCGTCCAAGGTCAAAGCTGAGGCGTTGACGCGCTGGAATGCAATATCCGCCTGCGGCGGACACCGAGTCCGGCATGGCAGGCTGTCTATATTCCTCCTCGATTCATGAACAACGCCGGCCAACCCGACTTGTTCATGAAGAAGTGTGAAGATGTCATTCCCGCTTGCATGCCAATCACGGGGCGGAGAGGCCGGCAAGGATGCCGGCGCTCCCGGATCGCTGGATTCCCGCTTGCGCGGGAATGACAGTCTGGCGGCCTTTTTCCCTGATACGCGAATAATCCGGGCTTAGACTCTCTTGCGGACCATCGTCAGCAGCATCTTGAACCGTTCGTGCGCGTTGACCGCGTGCGGGACGTTGGCAGGCATGATCAAGAGCCGGCCCGCGTGGGCCGGCAACGGTTTTCCCGCGATGACGAACTCGCCCGTGCCCTCCACGACTTGG
>JAVHLO010000337.1 GCA_031082105.1 Planctomycetota bacterium | reverse complement strand
CCTTGACGCGGATGAATTCACGACGTTCCTGTTCGTACGGGGCTTCCATAGAGATCTCCGATCATACTCCCGCTTACGCGGGACGCCTTTCGAGCATCTGGATTTTGGAATTTAGATTTTAGATTTTGGATTGGCGCATGACAATCCAAAATCTAAAATCCAAATTCCAAAATTGTCTGTCCGCACTCTCGGGCTACTTCTTTCGAGACGCCAAACCACCAACGCTTTCGCCATTATCATTCTTCGACCATCGGCCGTGCTGTTCTTGACGTTCTCTAGGCGAAGGCCGCTTTCTTTTCCGCCGATGGAGCCTCCGGCGGCACGGCCGTGCCCGGGAAGAACCGCTTGTGCAGCGACGATACGACCGGGAGGATCTGTTCGTTATCCACCACGAATGCCACGTTGATCCGTGAAGCTCCCTGCGACACCATGTGGACGTTCGCGCCGGCGGCCCTGACGGCCACAAAGATATCGGCGAGCACGCCGGGCGTGGTTCTTATTCCCTCACCGACGACGCAGACGATCGCCTTCTCGCTTTCGACCGTCACCTCGGCGAATTCGCTGATCTCGCGCACCGCCGGCTCAAGGCCGATGTCCGCGTCGGTGGTCAATGAGACCGACACTTCGGAAGTGGAGATCATGTCGATCACCACACCGTGCCTGCCGAAGATCTCGAAGAGTTTCGCCATGAACCCGTGGTGCATGAGCATCCGTGTCGATGCGATATTCAGCAGGAACACGCTCTCCTTGTAGACCACGGCCTTGACGGCCAACTCCGGCTTGCCCCGGCCCTCAGTGCCGTCCTGTGGCTGAGCGGACTTGCCTGCCGACGACGACAGCGTGCCGTTCTTGAACGGCAGCAGCGGCGCGAAGAGCTTCCCGTTCCCCTGGCCAGGCTGCCATTTCTCCATGATGAGCGTCCCTGGCCCTGTCGGTTTGCGTGTGTTGAGCAGCCGGACGGGGATCCGCTTGGCCATAGCCGGGACCAGACTGGACGGGTGGATTCGCCCGCCGTAGTACGCAAGCTCACCGGCTTCGTCGAAAGACATCAGGCTTATCGGCATCGCCTCGGGAAGCAAGGTCGGGTCCGCGGTCATCACTCCGTCTGTGTCGCCCCAGATCTGGACCTCTTCGGCCCCAACCGCCGCGCCGACGGCTGTGGCCGTCAGATCGCTGCCGTTCCTGCCGAGCGTCGTTACGTTGCCGTTCCTGTCCTTGCCGATGTAGCCGGTGATTATCGGAAGCGCCTCGTAGCGCTTCACGTTGAAGGCGATCAAGTGTTCGGCCTCAGGCAGTGGCCGGGCCTGGCCGAAGTTCGAATCCGTGATCATCCCGAGGTCGTACGCGTCCACGGCCACTGCGGCGATTCCAGCCTTCGTGAAGTATGCGGCGACCGTCCGCGCGGACAGGCGCTCGCCGAACGACAGGACGTAGTCGAGCGTCCGCGGCGTCAGTTCCTTGACTAGCGTGATGCCCTTGAGAAGGACCTCGAGCTCGCGCAGATGCCTGCTGACCAGCGCTTCGTCGAGATCGAGCTGGTGCACGATTTCCAGGTGCCGCTTCTCAATGGCCTCGATGGACGACCCGCCCGACACGGCCTCGTTGGCCGCTCTGATAAGCATGTCGGTCACGCCACCGTGCGCGCTGACTACGACCAACGGCCTTTTCGGCAGCCGATCCTTGACGATGGCATACACATTGCGGATCATCTGGGCGCTTCCGACGGAAGTGCCCCCGAATTTCAATACCAACATGGTTCGTTCCCGTCACCGCCGGGCTTGCGGGCGGTTCCAGGCCTCATCTAAGTCGACAAAAACGCGATTTGGCGCATAGTCTATGTATTTGGCCCTACGTTGTCAAGCAATCTGCAAGTGGCGCTCATATCCTTGACTTGGACGCACCGGTTCGTTTATAATCCTCCAAACTCAGGCGATTGCCTGTTCCGGTGTTCGTCGAGATTTCTCCTCGTTCGTTCCGTCAAAACAGTCGCCCAGAAACGGATTCTGCGCGCAGACTTGGACGACACACCCTATGCGAAAACCGGACATCTTTGCCCTCTTCCTGCCCGAAATCCGCGAACTGATAGAGGCCAAGAACTTCGAGCAGATCAAGCCCATCCTCGACGGGATGCACGCGATGGACATTTCCACGGGCTTCTCCCACCTCATGCCCGACGAGAAGATACTCATCTTCAAACTCCTCCCCGCGCGGAGGGCGATTCAGGTGTTCGAGGACCTCCGCCGCGTCGACCAGGCGATGCTCATCAACGGTCTCAAGAACGGCGAAATGACCCAGGTCCTGAACGACATGGCGGCCGACGTACGCGCGAACCTGTTCAAGGACTTCTCCGAATCGACCAAGAAGAAGCTCCTGTCGGCGATGAAGGCCGAGGAAGCGGAGGACGTCCGGCACCTTCTGAAGTACGAAGAAGGAACGGCCGGCGGGCTGATGACGACCGAATTCGTCACGCTAAAGAGCGACATGACCGCCAGAAAGGCGCTCACGAAACTCCAGGACGGTTACAGGGCGGGCCAGGCTGAGACCATCTACACAGCCTACGTCACCGACGACAATCGCAAGCTCACCGGCGGCGTGCCGTTGCAGGAGCTCGTGCTCGCTCCGCCGGACATGCCCGTCAGCGACCTCATGAAATCTTTCGCCGCGGACCTCATCAAGATCAACGTCCATCGAAGCCAGGAAGTGGTCATCCAGCGATTCCGCAAGTACGATCTGCACGATGCGCCGGTGGTTGACGACGACGGGCGGCTTGTCGGAGTGATCACTGTCGACGACATCCTCGACCTGATGAAGCACGAGGCCGACAAGCAGGTGTACGCACTCGGCAAGGTGTCCGAAGGCGGTGCGGGGGCGGAGATGGACTATTCCAAGGCCAGGGTTCTCCCGATGTTCCGACGCCGATTCTTCTGGCTCTTGATCCTTTTGCTCATCGGCCTGTTCGTCTCCGGCCAGATACTGCGCGGATACGAGGAGTCGATGAAATTGGTCGTCGTGCTGGCCGCGTTCATACCGATGCTCATGGATTCCGGCGGCAACGCCGGACAGCAGTCGCTGTGCATGGTGGTGCGCGGGCTCGGGACGGGCGACATCTATCCGCGCGACATATTGAAGGTCATCTGGAAGGAATTGCTCACGAGCCTGCTGGTCGCGCCCGCGATGGGTCTGGCTGCCGGGCTGTGCGCGTTCGTGCTCCTCGGGGACGACATCTCGAAATATCCGAATCTGCCGTACGCGGTGGCCGGCGCGCTTGCGTGCGTCGTCATGATCGCGACCGTGACGGGCGCCGTACTCCCGATGTTCTTCAAGAAAGTCGGGCTTGACCCGGCGGTCGCGGCAAGCCCGTTCATCACAACGGTAGTCGATGCCACCTGTCTCGTTGTCTATTTCGAAATGGCAAGGCTGATCGGAGTCGGCGGGCTGAAATGAAAGTGAGAATCGAGACGCTTGCCCTCCCGATGCTCGCCGAGGCGTTCGGCTCGAAGAGGTTCGATTTCGAGTTCGAGGGGAACACGGCGGCGGATCTCATAGACGCGCTCGGCCGCTCTTTCGGAAAGAAGTGCGAACAGGCGCTGTACGAACGGGCGAAGGGGAAGGACAAAGAGAAGAAGGTCCGCAGGCTCGACCCGTCCGTCCAGATACTCGTGAACGGCAGGACGTGGGTAAACCAGGATTCCCTGGCGACGCCGCTGACGGAAGGCAGCATTGTGGTCTTCATGCTGCTGGCGGGGGGCGGGTAATTCGATGGCATGCTCCTGCTCGTGCTCCTGCTCCTGCTCGACTTCGCTCGGTCTTTCAGTCAGCGATACAGTCTCCTTCGCAAGTGCGAACCAACCTCGTGAGCGTACGATTTCAGTGTTTGACCACGAGAAGCTGAGAGTCTACCGGGACGCGCTCGAGTTCGTTGCGTGGTCGGAAGCCCTTCTTGACAAGATACCAGGCAAGCTTGCCGTGAAAGACCAGTTGGACCGGGCATCCACTTCAATTCCACTCAACATTGCGGAGGGGAACGGCAGATCGGCGGCGAAGGACAGGAGCAGGAGCACGAGCAAGAGCAAGAGCACGAGCAGGAGCAAGAGCACGAGAGAGATTCAGTACTAAGGGAGTACTGGGGATGGGACCGGGATTTCCGGCGGGCGAGCGCGGTTTTCAAGCGAGCGTTGCGGCATTTGTCTGTTGGAGCTGATCCAGCCATGAGAATACCACTTGTCGATCTCCGCGCAGAGTTCGCGCAGATAAAGTCCGAAGTCCTGACCGGCTTCGGAAAGGTGCTCGACTCGATGAACCTGTTCCTCGGCGAGAACGTCAAGGGACTCGAAAAGGAGTTCTGCGCGTTCCTCGGCGCACG
>JAVHLO010000336.1 GCA_031082105.1 Planctomycetota bacterium | reverse complement strand
GGTTCGGGCGTGGACGCGAACGAGACGACGTTCCAGATCACGAACCCGACTGCGGACAGAACGATCATCTTCCCCGACGCGGACGGGACGATTCTCCTGGGCAGCGGCACGCCGGACTACCTCGCCCGTTGGACGGCCGGCGGCGCGCTGGGCACCGGCGTTACACGCGACAACAACTCGACGGTCGGGATCAACGTCGCGCCGAATGCGAGCTACCGTCTCTACGCCGACGGCGCCGGCAGCATCACCGGCGTCTGCGGCCAGTACACCGCGACCAAGTACGGCTGCCTCGGCACCAGCGACAAGGGCGTGTATGGCTTCGTCAATGACTCAGGCGGGCACATGCACGCGGTGCGGGGCGAGGGCACAAATACGGACGGCGCCGTCCCCTGGTCCGCCTTCGGCCTCTGGGGCAGCGGGACCAACAGCGGGATCGGCCAGGCGTACGGTGTGTACGCGAACGGCTCGATAACGAATGCCGCCAGCGCGCAAACCGCCTACGGCATCTACGCGACGGTCTCGACGGCCGGCGGCGGCGCGGCGTGGGCGGGCTATTTCGTCGGCAATGTCAACATCAACCAGACCGCCGCCCAGGACGGCTATCTGTACTTCGGCACCGCGGCCAATTCCGGCTTCCGAAACAACGCTGGCTCGATGGAATTCCAGAACTCCGGCGGCGGCTGGACCTCGCTCAGCTCGTTGATGGGCATTGGCGGTTCCGGAACCGCAAACAGGTTGGCGAAGTTCACGGCCGGAACCACCATCGGCGATTCGAACATCGTCGACAACGGGACCGACATAACCGCCGACCTCGGCGCGATCGCGAACTCCGACATCTACTTCCGCGCCGATGAGACCGTCGAGCTGCAATCAGACAACAATGACGTCATACTGGACGCGGGCGGTGACATCGACATCAGTGCCGGGACAAGCGGCAGCTACGCCAGGATTACGACCCAGGGCGCAGGCGACGATATCATCCTTGATCCCTACTACAACGCCGTGGGCAGTGCGGCGGTTCGGTCAACCGCCAATGCACTCGACGACCTCGGCACTTCAGCCATCAGCTGGCGCAACCTCTACCTCACGAACGGAATCTACAACACGAGCAACGACATAATCGTCGAACCGAAAAACGCGGCGTCGGGTGCGGTGAGGCCCGCAGTGGACGACGCGGACGACCTGGGAACGCTGTCGTTCAGGTGGCGCGACATCCTTATCGGCGGATGCCTGTACGGATTCGAGACGAACGATCTGGTAATGGACGCAGGCGGCACGTCGACCAACGGCGCGGTCCGCCCGTACGTCACGGACCAGGACGACCTCGGCTCGACCACGTACAGGTGGCGCGACCTTTTCCTGAGCGGAGACGTCAAGAACGCAGCGGGCAACCGCAAGTACTTGTTCAGAAACGCCGCGGACACGACATCGGCCACCAACTCCGGCGCCTTCCTCATTGCGCTGACTAATACCGGCACAAGCGGCGGAACCGGCGGAATCAGTGCCACGGCGTCGAGTCTCACCGGAGGAGACGGCATTGCCGTGCAGGGAACAGCCTCGTCGAGTATGAACGCCATCGGCACGCGCACCAACTACGCGGTGCGCGGCGAAGCCATCGGCGACATCACCGGCGGAGGCGGCGGAACCTTCCTGAACAACGCTGCTGTCTACGGGCGTGCGTCCGGCAACCAAGGGACAATCGGCGGAGGTCTCACTGCCTACGGCGTGTGGGGTGCGGCAAACGCCACGGAAACGGTTGACAGCGCGTACCTTACTAACTACGGCGTCTACGGCTCTGCGACGAATATTGCAGGCATAGGGGCCACAAATACCGCGTACGGACTGTACGGAACTGCCACCGGGCCCGGCACGGCCAACTACGGCGTGTACGCCGAGGCAAGCGGCGCGACGACGAACTGGGCGGGTTACTTCGTAGGCAACGTCGCCGTCGCCTCTGGAAACAGCCTCGCTCTGCGCGACAGCGACAACAGCAACAACATCTACTTGAAGACACCCGCTACCGGCTCGCTTACAGCCGACTATACACTCGTGCTGCCGGTCGATGACGGCGCTGCCAACCAGTTACTCCTGACCGACGGCTCGGGCAACCTCTCCTGGGTCAGCCTTGACGGGGCATTTGCCGCCGATTCTTTGGATTTCACCGAATTCGAGGACACGATGGACCTCGATGCGAACCTGGCGCTGAACCAGACGACCTACACATGGGGGCAGACGTACACGGGCACGGGCGCGGCGGGCTTCATCTACACTGCGTCGGGCGCGATCACTGCGGGCAACGCGGCGCTCGAACTGAACGTCTCGAACGCGGCAACGACAATACCCGCAATGCTGATAACAAACGCCGGTACTTCCTACGCCCTGCGAGTGAACGACGTGGCGGCTGACACGACCCCATTTGTCATCACCGCGGACGGCACGGTCTGCATCGGAACCGCGACTGACCAGGCGGCGGCATTGTATGCTACGACCGCGACGAGTGGCGAGTATGGCGTGTACGGTCTCAACACGGCAGCCGTTGCGGCGGCGCAGTACGGCGTGTACGGATCAAAGACGGGCGCAACAGTCACGGGGACGGGATACGGCGTGTACGGCACCGCGACAGGCTCCGGGAACGACAACTACGGCTCATTCGGAACCGCCAGCGGAGGCACGAGGAACCGCGGTGCGGTTGGACTTGGAGGATTGGCGGCGCCGACGCAGAACGTAAGCGGCGGCTTGTACGGCGAGACGAACATCTCGACGGGATACGGCGTGTATGGCCTCAACACCGCAGCCGTGGCGGCGGCGCAGTACGGCGTGTATGGATCAAAGACGGGGGCGACGGTCACGGGGACCGGATACGGCGTGTACGGTACCGCGACCGGAACCGCGACGACAAACTACGGCGTCTACGGTACGGCGTCGGCCGGGACGAACAACTATGCCGTCTACGGCACGACGAGCGCCGGCGCGGGCTATGGCGTGTACGGACTCAGCACCAATGCGGCGGGCGGCACGACGGCATTCGGCGTCTATGGCGGCTCCACCGGCGCAATGGGCGCGGCGGGGACCAAATACGGCATGTTCGCGGTGGCGTCCAGTTCCGCCGGTTCGAATACCGCAGTCTATGCAACAGCCGACGGAGCAACGGACAACTACGGTGTCAACGCGACTACGACAACAGCCGCAGGCCAGACAGGCACCGCCGTGTACGGCTCAGCCACCGGCGCCGGGACGACAAACTACGGGGTCATCGGCAAGGCCACGGGCGCAACAACCAACTACTCCGGTTTCTTCGACAACGCGCAGGTGCACATGGCCAACCTCGCGGCCGACCCGGGCGCGGGCTCGACGAGCGAAGGGTCGATGTACTGGAACTCGGGTTCGAATATCCTGAAGGTATACGATGGCGCGTCGTGGCTCACCGTGGCGGCGAGCAGCACGGGGTTGTTCCTGGCAAAGGATGCGGTAGACACGAGCAGCGCAGCGGTTGCCGGCTACCTCTACACTTTCACCAACTCAAACGCTGTGGCCGGCGCGGGCGGGCTTTCGGTCGTCACCTCCGGAACAGGTGCCACGTCCTACGGCATTTCCGCGGACACCGCCGGCACCTATGGATTCTACACACCGGACGGGATCAAGGTGGACGGAACGTTGCTCGACCTCGGCACGACCAATACTGCCACCACCATGAATCTCGGCACGGGCACCGCCGGAAATGCGATCAACATCGGAACCGGAGCGAACACTGTTGCCCAGACCATCAGCATCGGGAATGGCGCATCCGCGGCGAACTCGACGGTCAACATTCTGAGCGGAGTCGGGACTCTAGGCGCAGGCGCGCTTGCGCTCGGCAACAACACGCGCGTTACGACAATTGGCATAGGCAACGTAGCACCTGCCGCAGCGCGTACGATCACGATCGCCGGAGGAGACGCCGCCGTGAACGACACGGTTAATATCCTCGCAGGAGCCCCATCGTTGAACACGCAGACGTTGAACGTCATGTCGGGTGTGGCCACAGGTGGGACGCAAACCGTCAATATTCTCACCGGTACCGGGGGCACGAAGAACCTCAACCTGGGAACCGGGGCGAGCGCAAAGACGATCACCATGGGGAACACGACCCTCGCCACCTCGCTTGCTTTGAGGACAGGCACGGGCAACTTCAGTCTCGATGGTGTTGCGGGAAGCACGTATGCAATAGGGGCAAGCACTACCACCGGAACGATCACGATCGGCGGCACGGCGCAGACAGGCGCCATCACCTTGGGAAGCAGCACGGGTGCGGGAATCGTCAACATCGGGACTGGGGCGGGTGGCGAAACGATCAACATTGACAACAATGCCACGGCGGCCGACAC
>JAVHLO010000335.1 GCA_031082105.1 Planctomycetota bacterium | reverse complement strand
CTCTCCCTCCGGGAGAGGGCGGGGGTGAGGGAGCAACGCACGCCCCGGAACGAGAAGTGGCGCGGCGTGTCCCTCTTCAGCTCTTGGCTCTGTATCGTGATTCTGAATGTGGGGCGTCCGGACGACCCTCACCCTAACCCTCTCCCAAAGGGAGAGGGGACAGCGTCTCCCTTCAGGAGAGGGCGGGGGTGAGGGAGCAACGCACGCCCCGGAGCGAGGAGTGGCGCGGCGTGCATGTCTCTCGCTTTTGTGATGTGTCTTGTGATTCGAGATCCAGGGTGTCCAGACGACCCTCACCCTGACCCTCTCCCAAAGGGAGAGGGGACATCTCAAAAGCTTGACCGCAGGCGGTCCATCGTGTAGACTTATCGTGTTGTACCGACTTTGCGGTGTCTCTCCTTGGAGGGTGCGTATGAGCCTCTGCATCTACGTCGACGGGAAGTTCCACACGAAACGTGAGGACGCGACCGTGTGCGTGTACGACCACGGCCTCCTCTACGGCGACGGGATCTTCGAGGGGATCCGTGTGTACAACGGGCGCGTCTTCAAACTGGACGAGCATCTCACCCGCCTCTACGAGTCCGCGAAATCCATTATGCTCACGATTCCACTGAATGCGTCGGAGATGCGGTCGGCCGTCGTCGAGACGGTCAAGCGCACGGGCCTCAAGGAGGCCTACATCCGGCTGGTCGTCACCAGAGGCGTCGGCGACCTTGGTCTGGACCCACGCAAGTGTTCAAAGCCGACCGTGATAATCATCTGCGACCAGATCGCGCTCTATGCGAAGGAAAAATACGAGAAGGGGCTCCGGGTGGTCACATGCTCCACCCGCAGGAACCGTCCGGACAGCCTGAACTCCGAGATCAAGTCGTTGAACTACCTGAACAATATACTCGCGAAGATCGAGACGTTCCGGGTCGGCGCGGAAGAGGGGATTATGCTCAACGATTCCGGCTATGTCTCTGAGGCTACCGCGGACAACATCTTCGTGGTGAAGCATGGCCGGCTGACGACCCCGCCCGCGTTCATGGGCCTGCTCGAGGGTATCACGCGGAACACGGTGATCGACATCGCGCGCGGGATGGGCTACAAGGTGCTCGAGATGCCGCTGTCGATCAACGACGTATACGCGGCGGACGAGTGTTTCCTGACCGGCACGGGCGCGGAGCTTATCCCGGTGATCGAATCGGACGGCCGGCAGATCGGCGACGGTAAGCCCGGCCCCAATTTCCTGCGCATGCTCGAACGGTACCGCGAAATTACCCGCACCGAAGGAGTGTCGGTGTATTCCTAGATCACTTGTGGCGATTTCGAAACAAAACATGTCTCTGTCATTCCCGCGAAAGCGGGAATCCGGAAGTGCCGCAGGCCGCTTGACTGACGTGTAGCGCGAGACATTGTTGCAGGATCACCGAAACTGACATAGTGAAGTTGTTGAACCCGTATGTGATGAGGTTACGTATGCCAATCATCAAGGTCAAGATGGGAACGGAGAAGGGCCGGATCTACGAGATCAGCGAGAAGCCCTTGACCATGGGGCGCGACGCGTCCGAGTCCATCCAGATCATGGACCACGGCGTCTCGCGCCAGCATGCCGAGGTCTTCAAGATCGGCGAGATGTACTTCATCCGCGATCTCGGCAGCACCAACGGCACGTTCGTAAACGACGTGAAAATCAACGAGGAGCTGCTCCGCGCGGGCGACCAGATCCGGATCGGCAGCACGGTCCTCGTCTTCGAGGATGTGGCGCACCTGATGCAGGAGGCCGAGTCGCAGGTCGACTACGAGGCCAAGGAAGAGGCCGACGCGTCGCCCAGCACGACGCTCGAACTCCGGCTCGACAAGGAACACGAGCTGCGCGAGAAGGTCAAGTCGATCGGCAAGGAGGTGGACTCGCGCAACCTGATGCTCCTCTACGAAATCGCAAAGATCATCGGCAGCGAACGCGAGCTCCAGGGGCTGCTCAACCGCTCGCTCAATATGCTCGTCGATGCGGTCGATGCCGACGCGGGCTACATCTTCCTCCTCGAGAAAGGGACCGAGAAGCTCGTCCCGCGAGCCAACGTCGACAAGGGCAAGGGAGGCGAGGCGAAGGTCAGCCGCACGATCCTCAAGCGCGTCGTGCAGTATCCGCGCTCGGTCCTCACCTCGGACGCCGCCATGGACGACAGGTTCACGGCCAGCACGAGCATCGTGATGAAGAAGATCAAGTCGGTCATCTGCGCGCCGCTCGTCTCGATGGACCGCATCGCGGGCGCGGTCTACCTGCACAGCGCAAAACAACTGAAGACGTTCTCCTCAGAGGATCTCGAGCTTGCCACGGCGATCTCGATCCAGCTCGGGATGGCGCTGACCGGGTTCCTGGCCGCCGATCGGCTGAGGAAGATGCTCGCGGGCGTCGCAAAGACACTCGTCGCCGCCGCCGAAATGCGCGACCCCAACATGGAAGGGCATTCCGAACGCGTCGCCAACTACAGCGTGGCAATCGCGGGTCAGTTGAAGATGTCGAAGCCGGAGATCTCGCGGATCCAGCTCGCCGCGCTCCTCCACGACGTCGGCAAGCTCGGCACCACGCTCGCAAACGTGCCCGGCGTGGACGCGGAGAAGAAGAAGGAAGAACACGTCCTGATAGCGGAGAAGTTCCTGGCCAACCTGCCGGGTTTCGAAGATATCGTGCATATGGTAAAGCTGCACCACGAAAAGCTCGACGGGACCGGCTATCCCTATCGCGTCGAAGGCGACGCTATCCCGATCGGGGCGCAGATAATCGCCGTCGCCGACACCTTCGACACGATGGCCAACTTCGGCGGAGTCAGCGGAAGAAGCCTGACCGTGAAGGAGATACTCCTCGACATCGGCAAGATGGGTGGAAAGCAGTACGACGACAAGGTCATCCAGGCGCTGCTCGTCTGCCACCGCAACCGTACCCTCTTCGAGCCCGCAAGCCCGTTCGAGGAGTAGGGGAAGGGTTGTGACCGGTAGGCAGCAGGCAGGAGGCAGGAGGAACGTAATGAGCATTCCAAGCGACATCATCGACCACCTGTTGTACGAGAACGAAGGTCCGGCGCTGCACTACAGGCGCGACCAGTACGCGTTCGAAGGCGCATCCGAAGCCGACAAGGGCGAGTTGCTGAAGGACATGCTCGCACTAGCCAACGCATGGCGGCGCGGTGATGCGTACATGCTTGCAGGCGCCGAGCCCGTCCGAAACGGTCGCGGCCGCGTGGTCGGAGTCGCAGGCCACCTTGACAATGCCAGGCTGCATGAGTTCCTGAACTCATTGACCCAGCAGCCGCTCCACTTCTCCTATCATGCCGTCTCCTTTGAAGGAAAGGATCTGGGCGTGATCCACATCCCGCCCCAGGACCGGCCGATATTCCTCAACCGCAACTTCGGGAAGCTGAAGAAGAACAAGGTCTATGTCAGGCGCGGAAGTTCGACAACTGTCGCGGACGCTGATGAAGTCGCGAAGATGGGCGGCGCTCTTGCCCATGCGGTTGGCGGATTGCCGATCCTGGAAGCGGCGTTCTGTGATTCCGTGACTCTCAAACAGCTCGGGCCTGGCGCCCCATTGAACGTCGTCGAACTCGAGCTGCCCGAAGAGTCCGCGTTCCCGGACTACGGCTTGGCATACATCCGGTCCGGACCGCGTTCGTCGATCGGGTTCGCGGACGCGACGAAGAACAGACACTTCTGGCGCGAGTCGGCCAAGTACCTGCAGGAGTCTGCCCGGTACGGCCGGGTCGAATTCATGGTGAGCAACTCGGGCCACGTTGCCGCGTACGGCGTGCGGCTGGAGTGCGAGATCGAAGACCCGGACAACGCCCTGATCCTTGCGGACGCAACGGCGCTGCCCGATCCGCCTTCGACCGAGTTGTGTGTGCGTCAGACGCGCCCGTCGCGCAGGGCCGCCGATTGCGACGTCAGCGTGCGACATCACACCGGTAAGTGGATGGTGACCGCCTCGGTTGGCAAGATCCAGCCTAGAAACCACGCGCACACGAAGAGCGGGCTTTTCATCGCGACCAGGGGCGACCGTGATGTGACATTCCCCGTGATCCTGAAGGCCGACAATCTGCCGACATCCGCCATGTGGGACCTGTCCGTGGCGATCCGCGCGGAGAAGAAGCCTATCGGCCTCGAGAAGCTGATGACACTCCTCAGGGTGGACGCGTGCAGCCAGGCCACTGGAGGTCAGGAGAAGTAGCCCGGCTTGTTCATGGAATTCGATTTGCTGTCATGCCGGACCCTGAATCAAGTTCAGGGCAGGCTTTGGTTCGGCATCTCCTTCAGCGAAGGTCCGGACACGTGGCAAAGGAGATTCCGTCCACCGCAGCGGATCCGCCTGCGGCGGAAACCGAGTTCGG
>JAVHLO010000334.1 GCA_031082105.1 Planctomycetota bacterium | reverse complement strand
CGGCACAAAGCCCGCGTTCGTAGTGGCGACTTCAGTCGCCGGTCAGGTGAACGACTGAAGTCGTTACTACGAACGGTCGGCGCGCCCGAACACTCGTGAATAGACCAAAGCAATGGGCGACCCCGGCGCCAGGTAGTCCGCTACGAACCGTCCGTGAACGCGAAGTCACGCCAACGTGCGATTCGGCATTCGCGTTCATTGGCGTGCATTCGCGGTCTTCGGAAGCTCGATGGCGGTTCTGGAGTCCGCCTTTGCGCGGCATTCGAGAAGGTCAAAGCTGCGGCTTTGACGCTCCAGAACACCGGACCGCTCACCTGCCTGTCGAGCGTGCCGATTCTGCTTGCATATCCGTCTCCGGCGTTGTATACTCGGCCCCATGAGCGGAGAAAGAAGCCTGGACGAAAGCCTTCTCCACGCAATCGACATAGCCCTGAAGGCGGGCCGACTCCTGCGCCGGCGCCTTGCGTTCAAGCGGCGTGTGCGGTACAAGGGGCGCATCGACCTCGTCACAGAGGCCGACAAGGCCTCCGAGGATCTGATATTCGGCGCGCTCCGCCGCGGATTCCCGGACGACGATGTCCTGTCGGAGGAAGGCAGCAACCGTGCGACGAATTCGGCCCGCCGCTGGGTCGTAGACCCGCTCGACGGCACAACGAACTACGCGCACGGCATCTCTTTCTTCTGCGTGTCGATCGCGCTGCAGGTCGCAGGCCGTGTCGAGCTGGGTATCGTCTTCGCGCCTATCCATGACGAGCTCTTTGTAGCGCGCCGGGGACATGGCGCGTTCCTGGTCGTCGACGACGGGTTGCGCGCTCTTGGCGAGAAGCGCCCGCTGCCGCTGCCCGCGCCGCTCTTCGACCGCCCTCATGCCCCGAGCCGGACTTGCGGCCCGTCGGTTTGCCGGTTCCAGTTCGTCGCCAGTCAGCGGCCGCACGGCGCGCGTCTCGTCCCGCACGGCGGCCCGCCCGGCATCATGCGCCTTCGCGTTTCGGCGGTCTCCAGCCTTCACCGCGCGATACTGGTCACCGGGTTCCCGTACGACGTCCATCTGCACCCGGGCAACTACTTTCGCTGGTTCCGCCGATTCTGTATGGCTGCGCAGGCCGTGCGGCGGCTGGGTTCCGCGGCGATCGATATGTGCTACGTTGCGGCCGGGAGGCTGGACGGGTTCTGGGAATCGAAGCTGCACGCGTGGGACACGGCCGCGGCGCAGTTGATCGTCGAAGAGGCAGGCGGGCGCGTGACTGATTTTTCGGGACGACCGTTCGACATGTTCGGCACGGAGACCCTTGCGTCGAACGGACGGGTTCATCGTAGGATGGTTGAGACGCTGAGGTAGACGAAGGGCAAGAGAACGGCACTTTGTTCTTGCGTTCTTTGGTTCTTCCGTTTTTTTGTTTTTGTAGCCGTCCAGCGTTGCTACGCGCCCGGTGGACGGTTACGTGGATCATTGGCAGCGTGGTGTCGAACCATGGTCACTCTTGATTCCGAATATCTTGCCCTGCTTTGCCGGATCGTCGGGACGGAGAACGTGCTGACCGACCCAGCTCAACTCGCCTGCTACGCGTACGATGCGACCGGCGTGAAGTCGCGCCCGGCGGCGGTCGTTCGCCCGACCACGACGGACCAGACGGCGGCAGTGCTTCGGTCCGCCAACGAGCGGCGCATCCCGGTCTACCCGCGCGGAACGGGGACCGGAATGAGCGGCGGATCCATACCCAGCCAGGGCGGGATCGCGCTCGATATGTCACGCATGAACCGCATCATCCGGATCGACAAGGCCAACGCGGTAGCCGAGGTCGAGCCCGGCGTGGTCCTCGGCGACTTCCAGCGCGCCGTGGAGGCCGAGGGGCTCTTCTATCCGCCCGACCCGGCGAGCGCGGACTTCTGCACGATGGGCGGCAACATTGCGGAATGCGCGGGCGGGCTTCGGTGCGTCAAGTATGGAGTGACGCGTGACTATGTCCTCGCACTTGAAGTTGTGCTCCCCTCCGGCGAGGTCATCAACACCGGCAGGCAGACGCACAAGTGCGTGACGGGCTACGACCTCACGCGGCTGTTCGTCGGCTCCGAAGGGACGCTCGGCGTGGTGACGCGGATCGTCGTCAAGTTGATCCCGCTGCCCAAGCAGATCGGCACGATTGCGGCGATCTTCGGAACCGACGGTGAGGCCATTGTTGCCGCGCTGGAGATTGCCGGCGCCGCGCCGCTGCCGCGCGCGGTCGAGTTCATGGACAGCCAGTGCGTCGAGGCCGTAATCAAGCATCGCGCAACCGCGGGCAGCCCGAGATCGCGACGTTCATCCGGCAAGAAGAAGGGCGACGAATCGACACACTGGCGGACGCTCGTCTCGCATCACCCCACGCCGCGGCCCGGCGTCGCGCCCGCGCCCCAACCGCCTGCCGGACCTTGCGATGAATTGCTTCGGGCGGCGCAGTCGGGCAGCCGGACGTGTGCGTTCGTGCTCGTTGAATACGACGGCGGACGGGTCGATGTCGAAGAGGCCGTCGCCGACGCAAAGGCCCTGCTTGAGAACCGTGGCGCAAGGCTTGCCCGGACGGCGGACGACGCCGCGGCGCGCGAAGATCTCTGGGACATCCGACGCGCGATCGCGCCGTCGTTGTACGCCTGTTGCGCGCACAAGATCGGCGAGGACATCTGCGTCCCGCGCACCGCACTCCAGACCGTGCTGGTCCAGCTCAGAGGGATCGAGGCGGAGTGCGAGATACCGGTCGCCGTCTTCGGTCATGTCGGCGACGGCAACCTGCACGTGAACATGCTGCTCGACGCGACGGCCCGCGCGGACACCGCGCGCGTCGACCGCGCGACGAGGCGTGTCCTCGAGACGTCGATCCTCAACGGCGGCACGCTCTCGGGCGAACACGGGATCGGACTGGCGAAGGCGGCGTGTATCCCGCTCGAGGTCCGCCCGCGCGAGCTCGAAATCATGCGCAGCATCAAGTCCGTGTTTGATCCGAACGGCATCATGAATCCCGGCAAGGTCTTTCCGGGCTAGCCCGCATCATTCGCGAAGGTTCGTAGTAAGGCACGAAGCCGCAGCGGAGTGCCGTCGTTTCTCGGAAGAACACGCCACTCCCCCTGCGGCCTGCGTGGCTCACTACAAACCGAAGGTTTCCAGCAAGGAACGCAGCCGCAACCAACGTCTCTTTCTCGTGCTCGTGCTCCTGCTCTCTCACCATTCTGAGGACTCCAGGATGAACCATGTGGAAGTCGGCCGCTTGTGGAATTCGAATGCGGAAGCATGGACGAAGCTCGCCCGCGCGGGATACGATGTGTACCGCGACCACCTGAACACGCCCGGGTTCTTCCGAATGCTTCCTGACGTGACGGGGCTGTCGGGCCTTGACATCGGGTGCGGCGAGGGGCACAACACGCGGCTCCTCGCGAGGCGCGGCGCGCGCGTCACGGCCGTAGACATCTCGGAGGTGTTCGTTGCGCACGCCCGGGACATGGAGAAGAAACAGCCGCTCGGGATCGACTACCGGTTGGCGAGCGCGGTCGAGCTGCCCTTCCCGGACTGCGCCTTCGACTTCGCCACGGGGTTCATGAGTTTCATGGACATCCCGGAGACGGGTCTGGTCGTCTCGGAAGCGCACAGGGTACTGAAGCCCGGCGGGTTCCTGCAGTTCTCGATCTGCCATCCATGCTTTGACACCCCGCACCGGCGCAACCTGCGCAACGACAAGGGGCGGACATACGCAATCGAGGTAGGCGACTATTTCCGCAACCTCGAAGGCGAGGTGTCGGAATGGATATTCGGCTCGGCCCCCGAGGAGGTGAAGCTCGCACTTCCGAGGTTCAAGGTCCCGAGGTTTACGAGGACCGTCTCGCAGTGGGTGAATCTGCTGATTGACACAGGTTTTGTGGTGGAACGTCTTGGCGAGCCGAGGCCCGACGACGAAGCGGTGCGCGCGTGTCCCGACATGCAGGACGCGCAGGTGGTCGCGTACTATCTGCACTTCCGCGCGCGGAAACCCGCGCGGTAGACTTGGATCCTGTGGCGTACCGACCGGCAATTCCAGGCAATTGTCCCCTTTGACTTCATTGATACTTGTCTGCCTTCCTCATCGCCTTTTGCCGTACGAACGCCTGAATTGAGCCGCGCCGCGAAGCGGCGTCGGCTTGAATGAATTGTCAGGCCTGCTTGAGACAGACCTTTCTGTTGATTGCACGGATAACCAGACCATAAGAAATGAATTCAGGCGCAATCACATCTTGACGAGCCAGCAGCTGTTGCGCGGCACAGCCGTCGACGATCCGCCGGATGCGCCAACGCATCACCGCGGCATCAGCGCGAACACGCCCCAGCCCAGGTATTCACGCGTGTAAGCGGCGTAGCGCTCGGGTTCCGAGGTCAGTTTG
>JAVHLO010000333.1:3242-4384 GCA_031082105.1 Planctomycetota bacterium | reverse complement strand
TCCCGCCTTCGGCGGGACGAATCGAAAACCAAATGCGCGGAAAATCGCGAGAATCTTGGTGTTCTCTTGATTCCCTTGGCGTCTTGGCGGTTTCCGGGTTGTCAAGATCTTGAATTCTGTTTCAGATCTTCTGGACTCAGGATACCAGTGTGTTGCCGATTCCTCGCTGCGGCTCGGAATGACATGTCCACGTTTCTTCATAAATAGATCGGGCTAGGGCCGATTGTAGTCGGCAGGCAGCGTGTACTCGCCGCTGACGCCCGCGTTTGGGGCGAGCTTGCGCGCCTCCTGTTCCTCCGTGATGTACCCGAGCCGCGAAAAAACGCCGTGTGCCTCGACGGACGAAAGGAAGTCCACGAATTCCCTTGCCGCCGCCGGGTCCTTTGAGGTCCTGCATACCGCTGCAGGCACATACGCAATTCGCGGCACCTTCGCAGGGTCGATCATGACAGCAGCCGTGCTGTCGGGACTCCAGCTCGCGAAAACATCCCAGCCGATCACCGCATCCACCTGCCGCAGTACGACAAGCGCAGCGGTCTTCTCACAACTCTCCGCGTGCACAGCAATGTTCGTCTTGACGGAGTCCAGCAGGCCGGCGCCGGCCAGAATCTCGACCGCGTACAGTCCGACACATACCGCCTCGGGGTTGCCGATTCCGACGCGCATTCCCGGCCTTGCGAGGTCTTCGAGAGTCCTGATCCCCTTCGGGTTGCCTTTCTGCACCAGTATCGCCGGCACAAGATACGCCGCAATCTTCACGCCCGCCGGGTCTGTTATGCCGTCGCGCTGCGCTTTGACCATGTAGTCGGGCGAGCCGGGAATGTACACGTCGCCGCGCCCCGACATCTTCATCTTGGAAAGCAGCGTGCCGGAACCGCCGTACTCGACTTCCACCTTGATGCCGGTTTTCTTCTCAAACGCCGTGGCGCATTCCTCCATCGCGGGTTTGCTGGCGGCTCCGCAAAAGACCTGCAGCGTCCGCTTCGAAGTCTCCGCCTTCCGGCACGAAACAGGCAGCATAGCCGTGAGCGCAAAGGCGACCAGGGCGAGACCGCTCACAAGCCGGTTGATCATGTCGGAATCCTATTCATGAACAAATCGGGCTAGCAGCCTGTCCGGGCAATGACAGGCCGGCCGATTTT
>JAVHLO010000333.1:0-3232 GCA_031082105.1 Planctomycetota bacterium | reverse complement strand
CATCGGGGCGCACCACAAAAGCCGCTTTCGTCCTTACTCGGACAGGCTCCTGGACCGCTGTCCGTGAGCGTCGGCGGACCGGCCCGGCGGAATACTGCCGCGCAACGCAAAGACCGCCTCGAGCACACCCCCCGCTATCGCGTTGGCCTTGGCGCTGATTCTGAAACACCTTGACGGGTCGCCCGTCGGGTCGATTTCGACGAGCTTGGTTCCTTTTCTGATCTCAAGACCGTCATGGAGCAATCCTCTCAGCGCCCCTTCGGCTCCTGCAGTGATCTGCTCGCCCGCGATGGAGCCGAGGATGTCGTCTTTCCGCACCAGCGAGGCAATCTCTCGCTCCGTCCTGAACAGCCCATCCCTCCGGGCGAAGAGCACGAGGTCTTCGATTCGGTCGTCGGCGGAACAAGGCGCATCAGACGGACTGCAGGCGCAGCACGGCGCGCGCAACAACTCGAGATCGACCGCATCGGGCAGACCCGTGTTGGGCGCCGGTCTTCCGGAACGGATCACGCGGCCGAGGTTCTCGCCGCGGAGCGTCTCGATGGCTGCATGACAATCGACGCCGGCCTCGAAACCCGGCCCGAGGCCTATCACGATCGGCGCGTCGGTCACCTTCGTGTCGAGGTTGCGTTTCGCCATGCGCGCGTCGACAATCGCGCCGAACGCGCGGGTTTCGCGCAGTCGCCCCCGGGGATCCACGACTACCGGGACGAGCCCGTCCGCAAGATGCTCCTCCCAGCGGTCGAAACTCGACAACACCGCAGTGACTCCTTCGACTGCATGCCTTTCGCGATAGACCGCCTCGGAGAACGCGACGAGCCTTCGAACAGTCAGCGGGCGCTCCAGTTCAGTCGCAACGACATCGAAGCCGGCTATGAACAGCCGCCTGATGACACCGGTTGCGAAATCTCCGGCGCCCAGGACGAGGATCCGCCTGTCCTTGCTCATCTGTTCATCCTGCACAGGCTGCATTCGGAAATCCCCTTGCGTTTGATCGATATGATCTCGGCAATGATGGAAACCGCGATCTCCTCGGGGCTCTCCGCGCCGATGTCGAGACCGATGGGGGAGAACACCTTTTCGAGCCGGGCCTTGTCGACGCCGTCCGCGGCAAGCCTGTCCATGATGACGCGGACCTTTCGCTTCGAGCCGATCATGCCAACGTACGCCGCGGGCAGGCCGGCCACGGCCTTCAGGGCGTCTGTGTCGATCTCGTGGCTGCGTGATATGATCACGACCCACGTCCTTGGATTGACAAGCCTGGAGAAATCGGTCTGCTGGATGGATGTCCGGTGCAGAACGGCGGCGGGGAATCGCTCGGGGCTTGCGAACTCCGGCCTGTCGTCGACAACCTCGACGCTCATTCCCAGCATGCGGCCGAGCTTCGCAAGCGGCTGCGCAATGTGGCCGCCGCCGACCAGCAGCAGCCTGTCCGCTCCGGAAATGACGTCAATGAAAATCTGTGTGGAGCCGCCGCACTCCGTGCCGATGCCGCCCTGGTCCTGAGGGTAGAGCGAGTAGTCCTTCAAGAGCGAACCGCCGTCTCGAATCGCTTGAAGCGCGTCGTCGATGACCTTCTTCTCGAGCAGGCCGCCGCCGACCGTCCCGAAGGTCGTCCCGTCCGCATGGATGCCCATCTTCGCGCCCGGTTGGCGCGGCGTCGAGGATTTCACGTGAACCACGGTCGCCAGCGCGAATGGCTCGCCGTGCTCGATTGCCTCGTTCAGACTCTTGAAGAATTCCTGCAAAGCGGTACTCCTGAGATCAAATCGTCCCTGAAGTCTACATCCGTCTGCGAATGCGCGTCAGCCTCGATCCGCACTACAGAATCCGAATGCGTTCGGATGATCTCACGGCAGCCGACATCACCGTCGAGTCTCATGATGTCCGGGAAGAGCCTTGGGTGGACCAGGACCGGGTGGCCGGGTCGATCTCCGACGCACGGGGAGCAGACGAGCGCGCAGCTCCGCTTGAACCGCTCTACGACCTCACCCGCGAGCTGCGCGGTCACCAGCGGCATGTCGCCGAGAAAGAACATGAGGGCAGGTTCTGTCCCGCAGTCGGCCGCGGCCTTCCGCGCGGCAAGCTTGACCGAAGAGGATAGCCCTTCCTGCGGTCGGGCGTTCTCAATAACGGCGATCCGCGAACCGAACTGTGTCTGAATAGTCCGGCGCAGCTCGCCGGAGTCGCCATTAACTATGGTGTAGACTCTTTCGGCGGCGGACCCGAGAGCGGCCTCTAGCGCATGCAGCGCCAGAGGCCTGCCGGCGTAGTCGGCCGTGAGTTTGTTTCCGCCGAATCGCTCCGCCCGTCCCGCACAGAGCACCACCGCGCAGATCGGTACGTCGCGGTTGTCAACAGGCCGGACCTCGAACGCGCTGGGCAGGGCACCGCTTGTGAGTATCAAGCTCAACCGGTTCTCGAAGAGGCCGCGCAAGTCGTCCTCGGTTCCGTTGAAAAGGTCGCACTTGTTCAGGCACAGAGAGACTTGCTTGCCGGCGAGCTTGTCGAGGTAGCCGCCTGCTGAGTAGAGCATCCGTCGAAGAGTCCGGACGTTGATCACCTCTTCGCGATCGATCCCGGCAGCGACGAAGCCGTCAATGTCGAAGACCGGCGCTTCATGCATCCTCTTTCCGAGCGCGTCCAGGCCGACGACCCAGACGACCTTCTTCGAGAACTCCGGCACGACAGGCTCGTGGGAACGCGGGAACTTGAGCGACATGCCGCGGGCCCCGTCGGCCTCGATGAGGAGGATGTCGAAGTATCCCGCAAGCCAGCGGATCGCAGCCGGATCGGGCGCGAGGCATTTGCCGTCTTCGCTCTTTCCGGCGAAGAACGCGGGGATCCTCCCGCTCGCGCGCAGGTCCCGTATCGTCGTCTCAGCAGGCGGCTCGGCGGCGAACACGCTCGCGAAGGCGTCTTCGTCGAGGTCGCGCATCTTTGTGGTTGTCGTGACGGCGACGGAGAAGACAGCCGACAGGTCGCGGGCAAAAGCCTTCATGAGTGAGGTCTTTCCGCCGGCGCCGACGAATGAAACCGCGTCGCCCTTGCGGATGTCGAGCAGCCGGGCGACCGCCGTCGAGTCAGTCTCTCTTGTGTGCGCCATTGTGAGGCAGTTCCAGCACGTTTCGAGCGAGCGCTTCGCGACGCCGGAATCGCCGGCAAGTTCGTCAAACCGCGAACCCGTCGATGTCGTAGTCTTCAATGGGGGGCCAGTGCGGATTCTAGGATG
>JAVHLO010000332.1 GCA_031082105.1 Planctomycetota bacterium | reverse complement strand
GCTCGCCAGGCTCGCAGCCGGACTTTCCAAGGAGGAACTCACCACAGTGTTTGAGACAATACGGGGCGACGCTGGAGGCACCAATGGCGCGGCCAGACTCCTTTTGGGCTCAGGGAAATGGAGGATCGTGGACAGGCAAGTTCTGGAGGAGTATCTGGAGCCACTTGCCATGCGAGGTCTCGGCCACCCTCGAGCTGTCTCGCGTACGCTTGCACTCACTGCGCTTGGCGAGATCAAGGGGCCAAAGACGGTGCAGCTACTGTGCAGAGTATTGACATCAGATATCAGTATCGAGGAGTTGCCCGAAGGGAAGAAGTCAGAGCCCTATGGAATTGCTCGAATTGATGGTCGCTCGTATCCATTGGATGAGAAAGTCAGCGATCAGGCCTATGCTGCGCTGCTTCTCGCGAAGCAGAAAAATAGAGACTGCCTTCCAAGAATCCAGCATTTGGCGGAGACTGCGACCGGAGAAGAGTGGAAGGTCCTTCAGCAGGCACTGAAGCTCCTGGAACAGAGCCGGTAGCTCAACCGATTCACGAACAACGGTAAGCCGCCAACGTGGCGTCGTATTGGGGAGCCTCGGAATCATTGACGGCTTCGCCTGGAAAACGGGCCGGCTGGGAAGCCGGCGCTCCCAGATGCGACACTGCGTCGCGAGCTTGCCTCTGTTCATGAACAAGTCAGGCTACACGTTGCCGAATACTGCGTTGTACTTGATCGTGCCCGACACGCCGCGCAGATAGCCGTCTTGGAGCTCCAGCGCCATAAAGTATTCCGGTCGCACCTTGTACTCACTGTCGATGCCGTACTCCGTGGACTTCACAAACCCGAAGCGCGGGTAATACTCGGCATGGCCGAGGACAACAACCGCGCCGAACCCGAGTTTCCTGCACTCCTCAAGACCCGCGCGCACGAGCCCGGAACCGATCCCCTTGCGTTGCCGGCTTGATTCGACGGCCATAGGCCCGATCCCCATGATCTTGAGCTGCGGATGACCCGACAGTGAGACGGGCGTGAACATGATGTGACCGACGACCAGGCCCTCGTCCTCGGCGACAAGAGACACAAACGGCTGCGCCTGTACGCGCAGCGCATCCACAAGATCGGCCTCGGCACGTGTGTCGAACGAGGCTGTGTTCAAGGCATGTACTGCCACGCCGTCTTTTTCTACTTCAAAACGAATCTGCACTGCTGTTCTCCTGATACCACACCTGCGGACCAGACGCGGCTGCAAGCCGTCGTTTGCATGACTTTTTGTCGCCAGCCATATCGAGGTCGACCGGCACGCTCTGCCTGTGTCACCTGGCGAACGGTCGGCATCACCCGCGTGCAGAGCGATGCGGAGCGCGCCGGGTAGATGCCGTGGTCGGACCGAGGCCCGGATTGCGGCCCTTCGGATGAGTCGCGTCACTTGCATCCTCCAGCCGAGCGCGAATGATGCAACCTGCTGCCTTCGCGATCATCTCCACCGTGACGACTGCAGAGAGCGGCGGCACGTGGAGGAATCCGGCATAGACCGGGTAGCCGAATTGCTGACGGAAAGCCAACAAAGTCCAGTACGTGCTCTCACAGACATACTGCCCGGCGTTGTTCGAGACCACGGCCGGACATTTCGCCTTGCGCAACTGCTCAGCCATCTCGTCCCACGGCCACGCCCCCTTCAACACGCGCGGACCGCGTATCCCATGGAACTGGACCGGCTTGCGCGCCACGCGCTCAATGTGAAATGTCGCCGAGGAGGTCAGCCCGGTGCACAGACAGATCGCGGGCCTGTGCCGGGCCAGGCACCTGATGAGCTTCTCACGCGCAGCCAGGTGGTCGACCGGCAGCCGCCTCGCAATGACGTGCGCCGGCATCCGCTTGCCGACGAGCCGGCAGCCCTCCCAGCTCGAGTTCACTCGGAACTGGTTGAACGGCTCGAACCCCGTGATGAGCACCGCCTTGCTCAATGGACTCTCCTCCTTTGCCGACAGCCAGTCATCTCGCGGCTGTCGGTTTTTCGCCGTACACGTTGTCGAACGCCTTCGTCTTCTCGGACAATCCGCTGACGGCCTCCCGGGATTCGCGGTGCTTCAGGAACCAGTTGTGGTGCACGTCGCACTTCTCCTGCGGCACACCACGGATCACCACGGGAGTCTCAGACGCGCGGAACGTGTTGTTGGATATCTCGATCGAAGTCCCCGCAATGTCCGTGCCGTCTTTCCGGTCCCGCCCGCCATGCATGTCGAAGCAATGGCTTAGCGACGTCCCGAGTTCAACGTTGTTGCGGGCCACGTAGCCGCAGCCGGGCTGACCTGTGCCGGCGATCGAGTGCCTGTTCCAATCGAACAGGTTGAACTCGATCACCGACGATGCCGCGCCGTGGCAGACCCCATACCCGAGGCCGTTGTACTGGCAGTGGTGGATGAAGTTATGATGGATACGATTCCCGTCGCCCTTGACGAGGTAGACGGCGGCATGCGCGAACGCGGAGATCTCGCAGTTGTCAATCTCCGCGCGGGGATGCTCAACGATGATACCGTCCGAGGTGGGGAACTTGTAGTAGTAGTCGTGTCCCCCGCCGCCGGGCCCGAAGGCGCGGCCGTGGTGGTCGAGATAGCGCTTGGGATTGGGGCCCTTGATACGAAGCCCGGTGATGCGCACGTCCGGCCCGGCTGTGCGAATCATCACCGGTGTCTTCAGCGCGTCGCTGGTCAGGAGCGCGCCCTGTGAGCCGTCTTGCCCGCGATTGCCGGCCAGCGTCACGCCCTCGGGAATTTTCACGACGATCTGCTCGATGTAGATGCGCGCGGTCATGTCGATCTCAGTTTCACCGGGGATGAAAACAACCTGGCCGGCCTTCGCCCTGGACAGGGCGTCCAGCAGGGAGTCCAGGTCCTTCACGGTGTAGTCGCCCTTCGTGACGACCTTCGTGTAGCCTGCGCCGCCTCCGATGGGACCGAGTTCGTCCGGCCTGGCTCCGTAGACCGTTCCGTCCACTTCAACCCACGTCTGGTCCTCAGCAACAGCTAAGGACCAACCAAGGCATGTCATCGCCAGTACAGGCAAGAGGAGTTTTCTCATACACGCAGTCTCCAAGGTTCCTGACCTTGCTGTGTCCCGATCGCCCGGCGCCACGCGCCTTGCCCTCGAACCGATGGGCGCGACGGCCGCGACGCTGTCGAGCATCAGATTGCGATCTTGGTTATGATCGAATTCGGTCTCATCTTTGTATGCGGTCAAGGCCGCGGCCCTGATACTTACAAACCGGCCTTCAGCCGAAAGGTCAAAGCTGCGGCTTTGACGCTCCAAAACGCCGGACGTCTCCAAAGTGCCGGTCTCCTCAACGCCGGCCCTTTCTCTTGCCGGGCCGCACGCGGCGGACGCGGTGCGCGGGCCGCGCGGGACGCGTGGGCCGGTTGGCCAGACACGATGGGTCGTGCTCGCGCAGGAACTGCTCCGCCTTCTTCCTCGTCGAGGACCGCGTGTTCTTCAGTTGTCTCCTGACCATCTCTATGACGGGCGACCTGTCGCGGATGTGTTCGAAGAACCTGCCAAGCGACTCGATCGCCGCGCCGAGCGCGACGTTGCGGCATTCGCGGGTCTTGTAGCAGGCCTGTTCGACCTTCAGCACTTCTCGCGCTACGAAGTCCGCAAGCCGCGGTCGCGCCGCGACGAACCTGGCCGCGCCGCCGATGATGTTGGCCGCCGTTATCAGGACGGGGCCCACGATGGGAGCGAAGTACTTCGGCAGGATCCCCTCGATCAGGTTCTCCGTGTCGACGCCCGCAAGGTTCGCGACGATGAAGATCGCGTTCCACTTGAAGATGCTGTTCTCGGAATCCAGGAGCGCTATGAAGCGATCCAGTCGCGGGTACAGATGCGCCGGGGCTATCTCGCTCACGATCCGAAGAACCTTCGCAGCGCCGTACTTCACGCGCGCCTGCCCGGACTCAAGGCCGGCCAGAATCTCGGCCACCGCCTCCGGCCGCCTCACGGCCTCCGCAACGACCGCATCCACACCGGCAACGCCGTCTTTGACCAGAAGCGCCAACAGTCCATGCTCCGCAGGCTCACGCGCTTTCATTGAGGTCCTCCGCCAATCCGAAATCCATGATCCAAAACCCGAAATCACAAATCGCAAGTCCGAAATCGTCTTCCATCACCCCCGCCCTCTCCCAAGGGGAGAAGATCCCCTCTTCCTCTGGGAGAGGGAGAAGCGGTCCCCTCTCCCTCTGGGAGAGGGTTAGGGTGAGGGACTTCTGAACACCCACCACTACGGATTCAACACAAAACGACAAGCGGGAGAGACGCCCGCCATGATACCTGTTTATCTTGGGCGAACGTTCGACCCTCACCCCCGCCCTCTCCCAGAGGGAGAGGGAGAAGCGGTCCCCTCTCCCTTTG
>JAVHLO010000331.1 GCA_031082105.1 Planctomycetota bacterium | reverse complement strand
CCCTCGTAGATAGAGCCTCGGTGCGCTCACTCATAACGGGCAGTTCGGCCCTTCGAATAGCCCTCGGAAGAGACAGCATCGCAGGACGCGTCCAGCCGTTCGAGATAGGCCCTTTGCGTCTCACGGAAATAGCCGCCCTGAGAGGTTTCGGAACCATCGCGCCGTTCCAATCCGAAAACGACTGGGCTGATTGGACGCACCTTGAGTTCTGGCGCAAGTTCGGCGATTTCACCAGGCAACATAATGTAGTAATGGCCAAGGCCTTCGCGACATTCTCCGAGCGAGGCGGATACCCCCTCGCCCAGGCCAAATTCGAGGTTCCCTGGCCTGAGATTGCCGATCAGTTGATTGAGACCGTGGTTCGTCGAGTGATTGAACACGACCTCCGGGTTGGAGAGCGGGGGCGAAAGCGCGACAAACAGCTCCTTGAGGCTGTTTTTAGAATGGCGTGCCGCTACATTGGACAGGCGCCAAACCCGGCAACACTTGCCCTTGAAGTCCGACAGACGCTCAACGCAAACATCGGCTCTCAGAGAATCCGGCACTATCTCGACTT
The DNA here is from genome assembly GCA_031082105.1 of Planctomycetota bacterium. GTDB lineage: Bacteria > Planctomycetota > MHYJ01 > JACQXL01 > JAVHLO01 > JAVHLO01. The sequence goes on along the minus strand of JAVHLO010000331.1, from coordinate 3,833 downwards.
CCTCGACAGTGCCCTTCTCATCCGGACGATCCAACCTCTCGAGATCCGCCTGAAAAAGAGGCGGGGCTATGCGAAGCTTTGCCTGTGTGACCACGCTCTCCGAGCGGCATGGCTTCAGGAAGTCATTCCGGTTGATCCGGTTGCTCTGGACAAACAGCCTCATCTTCACGACCTCGCCGGGCGCGTGGCGGAAAGCATCGCCGGATACTACTTCGCCTCACTTGGCGGGATGGATTTGGCCCACCTGCCCGAACGCAGCGGCCAACCGGAAGTGGACTTCGTCCTGACAATAGGCGAAAAACGTATTCCGGTCGAAGTCAGATATCAGAGAACGATCGACCCGCTTCGAGACACCCTCGGTCTTCGCGTGTTCATCGAGAAGGCCGTCAACAATGCGCCGCTCGGCCTTCTTGTCACTCGCGACGATGACGCAGCCGTCGCCGACCCCCGAATTGTCTGCCTGTCTCTCAGGTCATTGCTGATGGTCAGGTAGCCGGCCGTAGAATGAGGAGCATTTGACATGCCGCGCAAGAATGGGCAATACAAAATCCCCGTCGAAAGCCTGAAACACAAGGACAAGAGGACGAACATCCCCACGGAGGAGCTGCGGGACTTCGTCGCCGAGTACGAGGCACACCCGAAGACCGTCCTCTACCCGCGCGACCCGTCACTCGACCCGCAGCTCGTCTGGAAGGGAAAGGACGAACAGGACTCCAAACCTCTCGAAGTCCCCGCCGTCCCCGTCTATATCCAGGAGAAAATCCACCCTCAGGCGATCATTGAAGACATCCGTGCCGAGGCGCGGCGCGTCGAGAAAGGCAAGCCGCAGCTCTCACAGGGCAGCCTCTTCGCCGACTTCAACGGCATCCCCTTCGAGCAGATGGTGGACTTCTACCGGCACGAACAGAACTGGAGCAATCGTTTCATCCTCGGTGACTCGCTGCTCGTCATGACCTCTCTCGCCGAGAAGGAAGGGCTCAAGGGCAAGGTGCAGTGCATCTACTTCGACCCACCCTACGGCATCAACTTCGGCTCGAATTGGCAGGTCTCCACCCGCAAACGCGATGTCAAAGACGGCAAGGCCGAGGACGCCACCCGCCAGCCGGAACAGGTCCGCGCCTTCCGCGACACCTGGAAACTCGGGGTACATTCCTATCTCGCCTACCTCCGCGACCGCCTTACCGCCGCCCGCGAGCTCCTCACCGAATCCGGCTCCGTCTTCGTCCAGATCGGGGATGAAAACGTACACCTCGTCCGCTGCGTGCTGGATGAGGTGTTCGGGAGCGAAAATTTCCTGAGCCTAATCTACTTCGCTACGACGGGTGGCTTCCCCACAAACACTCTGAGTCGTGTTGGCGACTACCTCATCTGGTATGGCAAAAGTGCCGAGCACCTGAAATACAGACAGCTATTCACTCCCAAGGGGAATGAAGCTGTTGGCGATGAAGCATATAAGTGCATCGAGCTTGCAGATGGCTGTCGCCGCCAGATGACGGCGGAGGAGAGGAATGGCGAGAGGCCAATTTCATCTGGCGCATGCATCTATAGACTTGGCGACCTTTGCGGACAGGGCGTTCCAAATGCGGATACTCCATTTGAGTTTGAAGGCACAACCTATCGTCCCACAGCGAACAGTCATTGGAAGGCGAATTATCCGGAAGGCATGGAGCGCCTGCGAATTGCCAGGCGCATAGGACTGGCAGGAAACACCCTGAGTTACGTTCGATTTCTGAAAGACAATCCCGTGAATCCAATCTCCAACGCATGGATGGATACAGGTCATGCAGGATTCGCGAGTGATAAAATTTACGTTGTTGAAACGAACATCAAAGTCGCCGAACGCTGTATATTGATGACTACCGACCCCGGCGACCTGGTGCTCGACCCGACGTGCTTTCGGTCGGGCATGCGGGTAAAGACAGAGGCGGGATGGAAACCGATCGAGCGCATCCGGCGCGGAGAGCGAGTTTGGACGCACTCGGGGCGACTCAAGGAGGTTGCAGGCGTTCAAGCACGGCCGCACACCGGTCGGATGGTGGGTCTGCGCCTGGAAGGGCGCGAGGCGGTTGTCTGGTGTACGCGCGAACATCGCTTCCTCACGCCTCACCCCTTTGCCCCCTCTCTGCAAGGCGGAGAGGGGGTTGGAGGAGAGGCGCGGTGGCGTCAGGCCGGAGACCTCCGGCCTGGCGACCTTGTTGTGGCCGATGAGCACGGCAGCCTCGCCCGCATCGCATCTGTCGAGTACGCATTCTCGGAGGAGACCGTGTACGATCTCACGGTCGATGGAGACCACTCCTTCGTAACGGACGCAGGCGTCGCGCACAACTGCGGCAGCGGCACGACGGCGTTTGTGGCGGAGCAGTGGGGACGGCGCTGGATCACCATTGACACCAGCCGCGTCGCCATCGCGCTGGCGCGCACCCGTTTGATGGCCGCCAGATTCCCTTACTACCTGCTGGCCGATTCGCCCGAAGGTCAGCGCAAAGAAGTTGAACTCTCTCTTTGTCATTCCGGGCAAGGGCCGCTTAGGCGGCCCGCGACCCGGAATCCAGAGTCTTCAAGAAAACTGGATTCCCGCTTTCGCGGGAATGACAGGCAGGCGAGCGGCGACATCAAGAGGGGCTTCGTCTACAAGCGCGTCCCGCACGTCACCCTCAAATCCATCGCCAACAACTCCGACATCAAAGAAGGGATGAGCCGCGAGCAGATAGACGCCGCCATCGCCCGCCACGCCGACATCGAGTTGCTCTACGACCGGCCCTACGAAGACAGCAAACGCATCCGCGTCACAGGCCCGTTCACGGTCGAGAGCCTCTCGCCGCACCGCTTCGTGAGCGCGGACGCCAACCTCGACGGCTCTGTATCCGAGGTCGAGGCGCGCCAGCATCACGATTTTGTCACTACGATTCTCGATAACCTGAAAGCCTCCGGCGTCAAGACCACGAAGAAGGGCGAAGGGCTGAAGTTCGACCGCCTGGAACCTTACGCCGGCGTCTGGGTTCACGCGACCGGCGAGTTCACAGAGAAGGGCGGCAAGTCGAAGACCGTTGCCGTGGCCGTCGGCCCGGAACACGGCACAGTCGCCCCGCAGCTCATCAAGGAGGCGGCCAAGGAGGCCGTCCAGGGCGCCGGCTTCGACGTGTTGGTGGTCTGCGGATTCGCATTTGACCCTCATGTGGCCGAGGAGGCCACCCGCTACGGCAAGCTCAACGTCCTCATTGCGCGGATGAACCCGGACCTCGCCATGAGCAACGAACTCCTCAAGAAGACCGGTAGCGGCAACCTCTTCATGGTCTTCGGCGAGCCGGACGTGGACATCAAGCCGACGAAGGAAGGCAAGATCACGATCGAGATCAGAGGCGTGGATGTCTACGACCCGACGACCGGCGTGATCCGCTCGAACTCGACCGACGACATCGCCTGCTGGTTCATTGACACGAACTACAATGGCGAGTCGTTCTTTGTGCGGCACGCGTACTTCTGCGGCGGGGACGAGCCGTACGAGAAGCTGAAGCGCGCCATGCGGGCGGAGGTGGACGAGAGCGCCTGGAGCGCGCTGTACTCGACAAAGAGCCGTCCGTTCGACAAGCCCGAGACTGGCAAGATCGCTGTCAAGGTCATCAACCACTACGGCGATGAGGTGCTGAAGGTATGCGAAGCGTAGAATCAGTCGGGGGGAGCTATGGGCATCTTTGACATCTTCTCAAAGCGTCAAAAGGCTGCCGCGGGCAAGAAACGGGACGTATTCACGTACGAGAGGTTGCCCCCCGAGTTTCGCGTCCAGGTCGTACACATTCTCAGAGACGCAATTGGCTCAAACAGGACTAGCCAGC
>JAVHLO010000330.1 GCA_031082105.1 Planctomycetota bacterium | reverse complement strand
ATCGCGGAATCCGAATCTCGAGCTGCGTGTCCACTGGATCACGAAGCTCGCCTACGGCCGCGACCAGGAATACGTCCCCTATTCGAACGACGGCGTTGACAGCACTGAGACGGTGCCCTATGTCTACTACTACCCTGGGGCGATGCCGGCGGGAAGCGCCGCTCCCCTCTACTACGTCCCGACCGGGATCAAGGGCAAGATCAACATCGACGGAGGAACACGGAACGACTGGGACTTCGTCGCGAACCCGCACCCCTACACTCTGGCCGACACCTACAACAACGCCATGCGGTACTACGACGAGATGAACTTTTGGAACGAACGGGCCGCCGCCGGCACTGAGACGGAATTGACGCTGAGACTCCTGCTCGACGACCTGCACTTGAACCCGGACAAGTACCGCAACGCGCTCTTCGTGAATCTCCACGGCGAGCTCGTCCCGATCCCGCCGGTCCGCAACTATTCGGACCCGGCCAAGAACCCCACGACCCATCCATACCTGCGCGTCGTGACGCATCCCGAGAAGGTCCAGTTCAGCCCGACCGTGGACTTCCTGTATTTCAGGGTGCACGCCTTCCTCTCCGACCCGGCCTATGCCGGCCCGGAGTATCCCAACAGCAGGGCGCCCTTGATCTCTGTGCTCATCAAGGGACTCCCGAACACGTTCGGCCCGGGTGATGTGGAGCTCACACGGATCGAGGGCGGCGTTGCGCCGTCCGCGGCCACCTACAGCTCGCTGAACGGACCGGGTATCGTCGGCGACGCGAACATGTGGGCGGAGGTGCTGCCGGGACCGGAGTGGGGCAGCATCCTCCTGAAGCTGCACAACACACCGGTCAAGGCCCCGAAGACCGCAGACAACCGCGGGCTCGACACGACGAAGCGGCTCTACGACTGGGAGTACACCCCCTGCCCCACCAACGGGCCGAACTTCACGCACGGACTTGATTTCGTCGGCGTGCGAGGAAAGAACACCGCGCGGTGGGTTATCAAGCTGCCGAAGACAATGATGGAGATCTACCCGATCACGATCGAGACGCGCATCGGCGAAGACCTGACGACCGGCACGCTCTACCCCGTACGCAACCAGCCGGCCAACCTGAGCAGGACTTACACGTGGGTGACGACCAATGCGGAGGTAATTCCGTTCACCGAGCGGTACCAGTTCATCGGCGACCCGAGGCATCACCCCTACGGCGACGCGCGGGTCAGCGCAAACGACCTCGCCTACAACTGGTTTTTCACCGACGCCATCGCCGCGGCCGATTACAGCGCGCACCTCAACATCTGGAAGGGTTGGGATCTCTCGACCGCGGGTTCCGGCACCGGCAACAACAACGTCGAGGTGGACATCCCCCGGTTCTTCCAGCTCGTCCGAGAAGGGCTGATGAAGTCGAACGCGTTGTGGACGACGATCACCGGCTACTCATACTACTACGTCGGACTGGGCAACGAGATCGGGTACGACTCTGCGAACATGTTTGCCAACAGCATCCCTGTCGACTATCGCCCATGGAACTCCGGCGCCACCATGGACGGAACGGAACAGACGATTTTGATCAACGAAGCGGGCGGCACGTGGGGCCGCGGGGTGAAACAGATCCGCGGACCCGGGAGCTGGCTCGCGCGCTACTGGCTCGGTGAACTCGTCCGCGACCAGGAATACGCGACCTGGTCTCTGCAGGGGAATCTCCCTTCGCAGACATATTGGCGGCAGAATCGGGACAATGCCGCGCTGCCGGCCGATATCCGATTCAAGGCCGGACGGCGTACGCAGGCCGCTGGCTGCGGCTCCTTCTACAACGCGACGAGCGGCGGGGCAACCAACAGGTTCGACCACACCTCCAGCGCCGGCAACGGCACCATCGCCGCCGCGCTACGGAACGAGATGCAGACCGCCTTCAACTATACCCTCCCCGCAACCGTGCCCGCAAACAGGCCGTTCAGCTTCAAGAACTCCACCAAGGGTAGAGAATGGGGACAGAACCCGTACTTGTCCGGCCGGAATAACGGGTCGTTGCTCGTCACACTCTACAACCACCCGACCGCCGGGCTCACCTCGAGCGGCATCCTCCAGATCACGAAGGGCCCGCCAAACGCCGACGTGGGCGCGATCTTCGCCGCGAACGGGATCAGCCAGACCATAGAGACCGGCAGCCCGTTCATCGCACGGTATTGTCTCGTGTCGCTGATCTACGCCTTCATGCGCGCCGGGGGCGACGCCGTGCCGAACTTCAGCATACCTCAGTTGCCGCGAGTCAGGCTCACCTACCCGACCGACGCCACCGAGCTCACCGACCCCGTCGTCATCGACATCACGTGGGACAAGGCCTGGCTGCGGTGGGACGGCGGGGCGTATTCCACGTTCGACGCGTACACCGAAACCGCCGCCACTCCCGTCTTCTTCGTCGTGATGTATTCCGACGATTGCGGCTCGACCTGGAAGCACATACAGGACGACTCGCCGGCAACGCCGGGAACGAGACCGACCTCGGACGACTACAAGATCGACGGCGATACTCTGACCATACCGTGGGACGTGCTCGACTTCGATGAAGGAAGCTATTACCTGCGGGTGGAGTGCTACAGGACGAACATCCTGCCGCACTACTCGTATCACCAGCAGAAGATCTACATAAACAGGTAGGAACGGAAGAACGAAGGAACCGAATAGCGGAGGAACTGGGGGATTCCATCGATAGACGAGGATTCTGCATAGCATCGGAGCGTATCACATGAGACATCAGCATGCCGCGACGAACATGCGCTCGGCCGGGCGGGGCACCACCCTGCTCGAACTGCTCGTCGCGATGTCCATCTTCTCGATCATCTCGTTCCTTTTCATGACGACCTACCTTGACATGGGCAGGCAGGTGGACAGTCTCGAGAGCATGAACAGGCTCGCCTCGACCGGCCAGACCGCGATAAATGTCATCAAGGACGAACTGCTTCAAGCGAAGGAGGTATTTTCGAACGACGCGCGCGGCAACAGCTATCTCGCAGTCGTGGATTTCGGCGCGCGCGCACCGCTCTCGGATTCCAGGCTCCCGGACATACGCCCCCTGGGCTCGATCTCGCCTTCCGACCTGGTCTTCGACCCCAACGCGGTCGGCAACATGGTGTTCTTCGTCAAGACGATGGCGCCGATCTGGCTCCACCTGCCGACGACCGACACGTGGCGCGTCGTGAACGCGTACAAGTTCGTCTGCTGCTACCTGAGCATCGATCTCTCCCCGCAGGCCACGGGTTTGCCCGGCACGCCCGGCAGGCTCGATCTCTGGTGGTGGGAGAGCCAGAGGTACGCCGACCACCTCGAAATGAGCGACCTGCTTGCGGGGCTTGCGGAGGACGAGGACATCATAAGCGTGGTTGAACAGTTGTACGCCGTCCAGCTCGAGAGGACCTGGGACAGCAACGCCGACGTCGCGGTCGCTTTTCACACGGTCAGTCTCCTCGAAGAGCCCTATGTGTTCGAGGGTCCGCTGCTCCAGATCGAGCTGTACGACTGCAGGTCGCTCCTGACACAGCTCCACGGCATGGATCCGTCCGTCAGTTCATCGGTTGCATTCAACAACCTGGCCACTACAATGGAATCGGACATGGTGCCGCGCTTCACCAATGTCAACAACGACTTCCCCGGCGGGTTCGAGGTGATCGGCGCGGGCGTACAGGCCTCGCGGAGAATCTACCTGCGCCTCGTCACCGCGGTCTGGTACGAACAGACCCAGACGCTCATGTCACGCGAGAGCATCACGCTCGTCAGCCCCGGCATTCGCTAGCGCGATCCGCTTCTACCCCGCCCATGGCGGGGGTGCACATGCCACCCGCCTTCACACGGCAACTTGACACCTCCGCGGAACTATGCTACCATCTCGCGCATGAAGAAGGTCTCCCTGATAGTGGTCGCCGCTGGCGCGAGCGCAAGAATGAGACAGCCCGGCTCACACGTGCGCAAACCCTTCCTGAAGCTGCGGGGCAAACCGATCCTTTTCCGCGCGCTCGAGGCATTCCTCGGCCTCAAGGAAATCGGTGAGGTGTGCCTGGCCGTCCACCCGGACGACTTGTCCCTGATTCGCGAGAAGTTGTGGGGCGAGCTTGCCCGTCTCGGCGTGTCGGCCATCGTGGCCGGCGGCGAGAGAAGACAGGACTCGGTCGCAAACGCGCTCGCCGCGTGCAACGATAAGTATGACTATGTCGCCATCCACGACGCTGCGCGACCGCTCGTCTCACGATCTTCGATCAAGGCCGTCTTCGCATCGGCCTTCGAACATGGCGCGGCGATCCTGGCGGTGCCGGTGGCGGATACGGTGAAGAAGGGAACCGGGGGAACACATGGGGAACCGAGGGGAAGTGGGGACGCGAATTGGGAACAAAGGGGAACCGGGAGGAACTTGCC
>JAVHLO010000032.1:5436-15198 GCA_031082105.1 Planctomycetota bacterium | reverse complement strand
CTATCTCAGATATCTACGACATGCTTGCCGATGTCGTCCGTCAGACCGGCATCTACAGCCTGTGTTGGAAGCACCTCGTGATGTGGGGAATAGGATTTCTGTTCCTCTACCTGGCGATCGCGCGGAAGTTCGAACCGCTCCTGCTCCTGCCGATAGGGTTCGGCATATTCATCGTCAACTTCCCTGCGTCGCCACTGATGGGCTTCACAGACGGGCGCAGGGATCTGCTTAACATCTTCTACCACTACGGCGTAGAGTGGGAGGTGATGCCCTGCGTGATATTCCTGGGGCTGGGGGCGATGACCGATTTCGGTCCTCTCCTGGCCAACCCGAAGACGATGCTCGTTGGTGCGGGCGCGCAGCTTGGCGTGTTCGTGACCTTCATTGGGTCCATTGTGCTGGGCGGATTCACTTTGAAGGAAGCGGCTTCGATCAGCATTATCGGAGGAGCCGACGGGCCGACAACCATCTACCTGACGCAAGCGCTCGCACCCGAACTGCTGGGCGCGAACGCGCTCGCTGCCTACTCGTACATGGCCCTCGTGCCGCTCATCCAGCCGCCGATCATGCGCCTGCTTACGACAAAGAACGAACGCCTTATTGTCATGAAGCAGGCACGCCCGGTTTCGAGAGTGGAGAAGCTGTTCTTCCCGGTCATCGCCGCCACACTGATCTCTCTGCTCGTCCCGCCGGTCATGCCGCTCATGAGCATGTTCATGCTTGGCAACCTGATGAGAGAGAGCGGGGTCGTAGCACGCCTGTCCGAGACCGCGCAAGGCGCGCTCATGAACTCCGTCGTGATCTTCCTCGGCGTCTCGGTCGGAGCAACGATGCAGGCCGAGAAGTTCCTGAGCCCGAAGCCACTCCTCATCTTCGGACTGGGCATCGTCGATTTTGCGGTCTGCACGGCCGGCGGAATCCTGACGGTCAAGGTGATGAACCTGTTCCTGAAGCAAGGCAACAAGATGAACCCGCTCATCGGTTCGGCCGGCGTGTCCGCGGTGCCCATGTCAGCCCGAGTCTCGCAGGTCGTCGGCCAGAAGTACAATCCCCGCAACTTCCTGCTGATGCACGCTATGGGACCCAACCTGTCCGGGGTAATAGGCACCGCCGCCGCCGCGGGGCTCTATATCTCGATGCTTACGTCCAAGGCCGTCGTCAGCGCCCAAAACCCTGATGGTTCGTTCGCGTGGGACAAGATATTCAGCCTGTTGATCGTCAGGTTTGTGGTGGTTTTTGTCGTGCTCGCCATTCTCCAGATCCTCACGGTTCTTTCGAGTTTGATAATAAGGCGATTCTCTCGACCCTCGGCGGGAGGAAGCGTGACCGCATAGGCGGGCGTCAGAATCATACCTGGCCTGTCCTCGAGAGAGGAGAGGGCGCGACATCTTCTACGGAACGACTCTTGCAGCGAGTGACGGTTCGCCGCCGTCCCGCGACGGGTTTTCCTGTCCTGTTTTTGGAGGCTACGTGATGCCGAGCAAACACGCCGGGTTCACCGCGCTCTTTTTTGTCGCCGTTGGGTGCGGCCTTCTGTGGGTGTGTCCGGGGGCCCCCGGTGGTTCCGCCATCGGCCCCGTTTCCGGGTCTGGTGAGCTCATGGCCCTCCAGGAGGAACCTTCGACGCCCGAACCCGCAGATGAAGGCGGAGAGACACCGGCTGGAGAGGAACCTGACGAAGAGACGAAAACTCCTCCGACCGAGCAGCCCCAGCCGACGCCCGGCCCGAACCAGTTCCTCGTGGCCAGGCGTCCGTTCCGTCCTGAGCTTGCCCAGAAGGGTATGCTCTGCCCCGTCAATGTGCGCGGCATCCGACTGTCAATGAAGGAATACGGCGGGTACCTGACCATCCAACAGACCGTCCCCTCTGGAACGCGCGTGGAGGCGGACGGTGTTCTCTTCACAATCGACGACAAGACGATCGACAAGAACCTGCGTGATGCGCTGTACAGGGCCGATTCCACGAAGAAGGACCTTGAACAGTCCAGGATCCGCCTTGAGACCGACCAGGCCGGGTCAAACAAGGACATCGAGCAGGCCCGCCGCAGAAAGACCTACGCCGCGGAGGATCTGGAGAACTACAAGACGATCGAATGGCCCCTCGCGAAAGACCGGAGCGAAAACGGCATCCGATGGCAGGAGGCATCGCTCGCAGACGCACAGACCGAGCTGGACCAGCTCGAAGAGATGTACAAGGCGAGCGAACTGTCCGGCAAGACGAAGGAGATCGTGCTCGAACGCGCGCGGCGCGATATCGAGCTCAGAAAGAACGAGCTCGGGTTCGCGCGCCGGAGTTCCGCCTTCGACGAGGAGAAGGAACGCCCGCGCTACCTGGCGAACTACGAGACCGAATTGAACGCGGCGACGATCGATCTGCAGCTTCTCGAGACCCGTACCGCCATGTCGATCGACGATCTCAAGCAGACGATCGCGTGGCAGGAAATGGAGGTCGTGAAGGCTGAGGAGTCGCTCGCGAACCTGACGGCCGACAGGGCGGCAATGACGGCCAAGTCCCCCATCGCCGGGTCGGTCGTGCATGGCGACCTGGTCGCCCGCATAGCGGCGGGATGGCCGGGCAGCCCGGCCCCGCACGAGTGCTTTGCGGCAGGCATGAACGTACAGGATGAGCAGGTTGTGTTGACGGTCTACACAAACGAGAAGTACCGCGTGCGGCTGGTCGTCGCCGAAGAGTCGTGGCGTCTCGTCAGAAAGGGGATGGAGGTCAAAGTGAGGCTCACCGCGATTCCGGGCAAACAGTTCCACGGCCGGGTGGTGGAGCTTGCGGACATGCCCGATTGCACAGACAACAACAGGCATGCCTTCTCCGCGATAGTCGAGCTGGAAGAGACCGACATGCTCTTCCGGCCGGGGCTTGAGGCCTGCGCCGAATACGCGCTGGATGAGGTTCCCGACGCGCTGGTGGTGCCGGCGCACCTGGTCTCCGACAAGGGCGGCCGTAATTTCTGTCTCGTCGTGGTTGACGGCGCCAACAAGGAGCGCGAGATCTTCGTGGGCGGAAGACGCGGCGATGAGATCTGGATCGCCGGCGGTCTCGAAGAGGGCGACATACTCGTACCCAAGCAATAGAGGTGGATATACCCATGCGGCAAAATCCGTTCGTGCTTGTCGCGTCTGCCATTGTCTTTGCGGGGGCATTTCTGGCCGGCTGCGCAGGCGGCGCACCGCCAACCGGCGAGCCCCCCGAGAAGCAGGCACCGCGCGACCTCAAGGCGGTCGTCGATCAAGGCATTGCCTTCCTCGTCGCGCGGCAGAACCGCGACGGATCCTGGGGCAGTTTCGAGACCCTGCGTCCGAGCGAGATCTACCTCGATACCGTGGCGTCGCACGACGCGTTCAGGAACGCCACGTCGTCGCTCTGCTGCATGGCGTTGATGCAGGTTGCGCTCGAGCGGGAGGACGCATGCGCGGCCCTTCATCGCGGGATGCGGTATCTCATGAAAGAGGAGGCCGTGCCCCGCGCGACGAGCAGCACATTCTACGACACATGGGCGCACTGTTTCACGCTGCAGTGTTTCTCGAGGATGATCCTCCTGCGCGACCCCGCATTCTCGCGCGACGAGCTCGTTGCGGCGGCGGAACGGTGGCTGCGCGCCCTCAGGCTGATGCAGGGGGCCGACGGAGGCTGGGGCTATTATGACTTCGGATTTGGGCTCCGTCAGCCGTCAGGCCTGTTGTCGACGAGCTTCCTTACGGCCACCGCGCTCTGCGCGATGTGGGATGCGGAGAGGGCAGGCATCGAAGTGCCCGGCGACATGAAGCGGTCCGCGATCGCCACGCTGGTGCGGTACAGGACGCCGGACAAGACGTACGTGTATGCTACCGACAGCGAGCTACACCCCGGATGGGAATTCAACCGACCCAAGGGCGCGCTCGGCAGAAGCCAGGCGCCAAACCTGGCGCTCTTCCTGTACGGTGGCGCGGTCTCGGAGGCGGACATCATGCTCGGCCTGGACAGGATGTTCGAGGAACATCATTTTCTGGCGATGGCGCGCTGCCGACCGTGGCCGCACGAGACATGGTACTACAACTCAGGCTACTACTTTCTGTACGGCTACTTCAACGCCGCGGCCGTCATCGGCTGGCTTCCGCGTGAAACGCAGAAGAAATACTGGGATGCGGTGGTCAGGAACCTGCTTCCGATTCAGGAGTCGGACGGTTCGTGGTGGGATTTTCCGTTCTACGGATACTACAAGGAATACGGTACTGCCTTTGCCCTCCTCGCGCTCGTGCCTGCACGGGATTTCGCGGATCTGCGAGTGCCTCCGCGCTAGAAAGAAGACGTTGAATCGCTGCGTTCGTCTCTCTCCCGCTCTCTGTCCTGCTACTACGAGAAATGGCGCATTCTCGACAGGATTCTGCCACAGAGGCACGGAGACACAGAGAAATCTCCAGGACGCAGACACTGATCTCAATTCCGCTCTCTGTGCCTCATTGTCTTGCGCTTTTTGTGCCTTTTTGTGGCCAACTCTGTAATCGAGAAAATGTCAAATTCCGTTTGACATTGTGGCGGCAGCGTGCGGCTAGCCTATTTCTCCAACACACAGCACGGCCAGCTCCAGCTTCATCTGTTCAGCAGCGGACTCGATCGCCCGTTGCCAGCGTCGCTCGCCGAACTTCGACTTCCACGGTTCCGTGTGCCAGGCGAATATGACGCTGCGCGCGGCGGCGACGACAGCGCCCTTGCCGTCCGGGTTGAGACACGCCCTCACGCCCTCGATTCCGCCGCCCTGTGCGCCGTAGCCTGGGACTAGAAACACGGATCTCGGCGCGATGCCCCTGATCGCCGACGCCTCGCGCGGATGCGTTGCCCCGACGACACTCCCCACAAGGCTGTACCCGGATTTCCCCACGTGTGGCGCTCCCCAGGCGGCGACCTTCCTCGCGATCGCCATGTACATCGGCTCCTGCCCCTCCCGAGCCGCGACCGAGTCAATCGCGCCGCAGCCGCCCCCGCGCGAGCCGCCGCACGCCGCGCCCGTGTCCCGTGCGACAGCGAGGTTCTGGAAGTCGGCCGACGACGGATTCGAGGTCTTCACGAGGAAGAAGAGCCCCCTGCCATGTTCCGCCGCAGCACGGACAAACGGCTCCACAGAATCTGTGCCGAGGAGCGGGTTCAGTGTGACCGCATCCGCCTCGAACCCCGATCGAGACGACAGGTACGCCTCCGCGTACGCCTCCGCAGTGCTCCCGATATCGCCTCGCTTCACGTCGGCAATCGTCACCATCCGCCTCCTCCGCGCGTACGCCAGTGTTGCGGCGAAGGCGACCATCCCTTCGGGGCCCAGCGCTTCGTAGAACGCCACCTGGACCTTCACGCCCACCGCATGCCGGGCCGATGCATCGATAATCCCCTTCCCGAACCGCAGGAATGCCTTTGCCCTGCCCGCCCGGCCGCGCGCGCCGCGCTTCAGGCTTGAGGGAAGAAGATCGAACCGGGGGTCAATCCCCACGATCACGATGCTCTTCTTCTCATTGACCTTTCTAAAGAGACCGTCTGCAAAGTGATTCATCACGCAATCCTAAATGTCGTGCATGCCCCGCCAACAACCTGGGGCGTCTGATTGTCATTCCAGCATGACTGCACGCCTTGTTGCAAGGTCTCTAGCCCGCATCATTTACGAACGCGGCGACATCTGATCGAGTTCGTAGTGACGCCGTAAGGCGTTGTCCAATCGAGCGCCTGACGGCGCCACTACAAACTGTCGGCCTTCGCCGAAGGTTCACAAACGGTGCGGGCCAGCCAGTTCCATTCATGGTTCTACTGTTCCTCCGTTTTTCAGTTCTTCCGCTCTCCAGTCCTCTCGTTCTCCGTCCTCCTCTTGACAGCAGCATCTACCGCACCTTCGGCACCACCTGGTACAACGGCCCTACCCGGAGCAGGTCGTACCGCACGCGGATATCGTCTTCCTTGTACGCAGGATGGTCGCCGACGATGAAGAGCGGCGTGCTCGACACTTTCCTGTCGATGTACTCCACGATGCTCCGTCCCTCGAGCGGGACGACGGCCACGTCCGGGCGCACGCCCCTGACGCTCTGGAAGTAGTTCAGCACTGCTCCCGGAGTGAAATCCGCCACGATGATCGCCCCGTCAGGCACGACCGCGAACGCCTCGCGCGCGAACCGCTCCGCACCGTAGTCGCCGCGCTTGTCCGGCACCAGAAAGAACCGCTCATTGTCACGATAGACCAGTCTTCGCGCGCCGAACCCCGGCTTCACGCCCGACCAGGCGCAGATCCGCAACACATTGTAGTAGAGCGCGACCGGAATGGCGGCAACCGCCACCGTCATGACCGTCGCCAGCAACATCGCCCGGCGCGCGCCGCGTCCGGCACGCGCTGCCCGTTCCAGTGCCCACGCGGCGCCGAAACCTGACCACAGCGCGAACACCCAGAAACTGCCCACCATTATGAAATACCGCCTCTGCTCCATGTAGGTCGAAGTGAACAACACGATCGGCAAGAACGTCAGGACGAGAGAAACGAACGTCCTCCAGTCGCGCCTTGCGGATACCACGATGCCCGTGCAGCCCAGGACGAAGCCCGCAATCGGAAACTGGTAGAAAAGGAAGGCCGCGTATTTCGCGCACTCCTTTGCGCAGGTCAAGGGTTGGCGCACAAAGAGCGACCCGGAATACCGCCAGTCGAATGTGAGGCCAATCAAGCTGGAAAAGGTCTCGGTCCTCAGCATACCGAGAAAAAGACAGATCATGGGCGCGTAGCCCAGCACGATCATGGCGAAGAAGACCGCCAGCGCCGGAGCGAGCCTGGGCGACCGCGCGCCCTGAGGCGTTCGTGGCGATTCACCGACCGCGCGCGACGCGTCCGCCACCACTGCCCCTTCGTGGCGCCGACGCCAATGCAGCCAGATGAAAAGCACGATCGCCGGCGTCAATCCAATCATCAGGACGCTGTTCATGTAGCTTGCGCCGAGGAGAATCCCCGCCAGCCGCAGATTCACCGCACCTCCGCCCTCGCGCCACCTCAGCAGCAACAGCCAGATGCCGGCAAGCAAAGACACAAACAGCGTGTAGCTTTCAGTGACGACCGACAGGTGCCAGAAGATATGCGAGACGGCCAGGGCCGCCGCCGCACAGACCCCGGCGGCCACGGACGTAAGTTCTTCGTCCCCAGTCGTGTCGTCTGACGTCGTGTGATGTCCCGCCCTGCAACCTGTGGCGACACGGGTCAATCGCCGGGCAAGCAGGAAAGTGAGCGCGCAGGCAAGCGCTCCGAAGAAGGCCGACATGAGGTTCTGCCGGTATGCCACATCACCGATGGGGACGAGGTTGAACACGACGCCAACGGCGTTCCTCAGCGTATGGCATCCCGCCTCAACGGTCAGCTTCAAGGGGCTGGTCATGGTCGCCAGCTTTGCGCTGTCACCCCAGACGACCCCGGGCGCGCATGTCGCGACGTACAGCGCGAAGGCGAGCGCAAAGACAAGCGCGGCGGTCAGCAGGTGGACTTGTCCGCCTTCTCCAGTGCAGTCTGTGTCTGTGGCATGGTTGCAGGTCATCGATCACCTCATGCGGACGAAAGAGCGCGTCGGTGTCCCGGCCGATCCCACTGAAACACGCTTGTTGGGGATTATATGGCATATTCGAGATGATGTCAAGCCGGCGGCGGCTGCGGGCCTCCGTCATTCCCGCGCAAGCGGGAATGACATTTTCGGATCACTCTGCGGTTCGCCGGGTTCGCCCCCCCGCAAGCGGTGAGAGAACTACCCGCAACCCAGATTTGTACCCGGCCGTCCGGCCTGCCCACTTTTCCTTGACAACTTCCCGACTGCTGATATAATGTTCAGCATTGTGCAGTCTTTTGCCAACAGTTTTTGGAGGTTTGTACGATGAGGCAAGTGCCCAGCGACATCGAGATCGCTCAAGAAGCGAAGATGCGCCCGATCATGGAGATCGCCAAGTCCGCCGGCATCCTCGAGGACGAGATCGAGCCGTACGGCAAGTACAAGGCGAAGATCCAGTTGAGCGCGATCGACCGGCTGAAGAACAAGCCACAGGGCAAGTACGTTGACGTCACGGCAATCACACCGACGCCGCTGGGCGAAGGCAAGACTGTGACAACGATCGGGCTCGGAATGGCGCTGAACCGGATCGGCAAGAAGACGATGACCTGCATCCGTCAACCGTCCCTCGGGCCGGTGTTCGGCATAAAGGGCGGCGCGGCCGGCGGCGGGTATTCGCAGGTCCTCCCGATGGACGACTTCAACCTGCACCTGACCGGCGACGTCCACGCCGTCGGGCTGGCCCACAACCTGCTCGCTGCATTCCTTGACGCGCACCTGTTCCACGGCAACAAGCTCAACATCGACCCCGACGCGATCATGTGGAGGAGAGTGGTCGATGTCAGCGACCGCGCGTTGCGCAATATCATCACGGGCCTGGGCGGCGAAGGCGTCCTCCGCGAGACAGGCTTTGACATCACCGTCGCGTCCGAGATCATGGCAATTCTCGGACTGACCACGGGTCTCACCGACATCCGAAAGCGGCTTGGCCGCGTTGTTGTCGCCATGACCCGGGACGGAAAACCCGTGACCGCGGAAGACCTGAAGTGCGGCGGCTCGATGGCGATCCTGATGAAGGATGCCATCAAACCGAACCTGCTTCAGACGATCGAGGGCGACCCTTGCTTCGTGCACGCAGGACCGTTCGCAAACATCGCGCACGGCAACAACTCGATACTCGAGGACATGATGGCTCTGAGGCTCGGCGAGTTCGTCGTCACAGAGAGCGGATTCGGGGCCGACATGGGCGCGGAGAAGTTCCTCAACATCAAGTGCCGCGCAAGCGGGCTCAAGCCGAACTGCGTCGTCATCGTCGCCACCGTCCGGGCACTGAAGATGCACGGCGGGCTCGGAAAGGTCGTCGCCGGCAAGCCGCTGCCTGACGAGCTGAAGAAGGAGAACTTCGACGCGCTCGGCAAGGGCTGCGCCAACCTCAAGAAGCACATCGAGAACATGAAGCTTCATGGACTGCCGGTCGTGGTTGCGGTCAACCGGTTCCTGCAGGACACCGACAAGGAGATCGAGTTCATCCGCACGGAGGCCAGAAAGTCCGGTGCGGAGGACGCGGTCCCGAGCGAGGTCTGGATGTACGGTGGAGAAGGCGGCAAGGACCTCGCCAAGATCGTTGCGAAGGCCTGCGAGAAGCCGAGCGAGTTCAAGCTCCTCTACGAGGACAATTGGCCGATCAAGAAGAAGATCGAGACGATCGCCACGAAGATCTACGGCGCCGCGAAGGTCGAGTACGCGCCCGAGGCGAACCGCAGGATCAAGAAGTTCACGGAGTGGGGCCTCGACAAGCTGCCGATCTGCATGGCGAAGACGCATCTATCTATCTCGCACGATCCGGAGGTCAAAGGCGCGCCGACCGGATACACGTTCCCGGTCCGCGACGTCCGCGCGTCGGTTGGCGCGGGCTTCCTCTATCCGCTGTGCGGCACGATGAGGACGATGCCCGGTCTGCCGTCCGATCCCGCGGGCGCGCACTACGAGATCGACGAGAACGGCAAGATATCCGGATTGTTCTAGCGGACAGCCGGGATCGTCTTGACGAAGCGCAAACGAGAAAAAAGAAAGCCCCTCCGTCGAACACTCGACGGAGGGGCTTTTCCTTTTATGCGCGCATCGGGCGGGCTACGCGCCGGTCTTCTTCCGCAGTTCTTCCTGCTTCTTCTGACCGGCCTCGATCTGCGAGTCGATCTGCGCAATCTCGGCTTCTTTCGCCCT
>JAVHLO010000032.1:293-5426 GCA_031082105.1 Planctomycetota bacterium | reverse complement strand
TTCAGCCCGTCGCATTCCGCCACGCTCCTGTCGAGTTCGATGGCCGCCCTCAGGCTCTCGATCTGACCTCGACTTGCGGCGATCTCAGACCCAAGCTGGTCTACCGTCTTCGCATGCGTCTTCAGGTCGTTCGAGTCGATCTCGGAATGCAGACCGTGCGTATGACACTGTTCTCCAAGCGACCTGAACATCGAAGCGACTTCCTGCTCGGCCGCCGAAACCTCTCGCTCCCATTCCTTCACCTTCCCCTGGGGATTCTGGTCGGACCCGACTATCCTGACGAGATCGGACTGCGTTGTCGCCTGCTGTGTCCTGAGCGACTCGGAAGAGGCCGTCAGCTCTGCGATCGTCTTCTTGAGACCAAGCGGCGCCTCAAGCGTCCTGCCCAGGCTGTCGTCGGCGACGACCGAGGCGAAGTCCGCGCCCAGCACCTTGGCGCCGACCGCGGAGAGGGCGCTCGATCTGCCCATCTCAGTCTTCACGATCGCCGCCTTGATCAGATAGATGTTCGCCTTGTCCTTGACCCGGCTGAAGAATCCCTTCGTCTTGCCCTCCGTCTCGACCGCTTCGATCTCCTTCTGCTTCTTGTCGATCTCCTCCTCGATCCGCAGGACCTCCTCGAACGTCTCGCGGTACCTGTCCTTGTCCTGGCATTTGGTCTTGTACGCTTCGAAGGCGACCTTGCCGATCTCCTTGTGCGAACCCTCGATTTCGCTCTGGGAGGTCTTCACTTTTCTCTCGTTGGCCCTCAAGGTCTCGCCGATCATCTTCAACTGGTCGAGCCTGTCCACGATCTGTCGTATTTCACCCCTGCGCTGGCTGACCTTCGCGTTGAGTGCGGAGCTCTTCTCCAATGCCGCCGCCACTTCCGGTATTCTACCGCCGGTGTAGCCGCTCGATATCAGGACCTTCCCCATCTCGACGAACTCGTTGCTCGACTGGTTCTCCAACTCGGCAATTCGAGTCGCGAGGGCTGCGATGTCCTTTTCCCGCTGGCTCATGGATACGCTCCGTTCAAACAAATGCGAAACACCCGGACGACCGTCGCGCGGAAGCGCCTGTCCGTCACCCGGCACGGCCGGTTCAGGGTTGCAGACGTCCGAGCACCTGGCGCGCGATCACGAGTCTCTGGATCTCGGAAGTGCCCTCGCCGATCTCGCAGAGCTTCGCGTCGCGATAGTATCTCTCGACGGGGTACTCCTGTGTGTAGCCGTAACCTCCGTGCACCTGGATGGCATTGAACGTGGCGCGCATGGCCACTTCGGACGCGAACAGCTTCGCGATCGCGGACTCCTTCACGAAAGGCCGGCCCGCGTCCTTCAGTCGTGCAGCGTGGTACACGAGGTGCCGCGCAGCCTCTATCTCCGTGGCCATGTCGGCGATCTTGTGCTGGATGGCCTGAAAACTCCCTATCGGCTTGCCGAACTGTTTTCGCTCCTTGACGAACGGGACGCTCTTGTCCAACGCCCCCTGCGCGATGCCCAGGGCGAGCGCGCCGATGCTTATTCGGCCGCCGTCGAGCGTCTGCATGAAATGCGCGAAACCTTCGCCCTCCTTGCCGAGCAGGTTCGATTCGGGGATCCTGCACTCTTCAAAGACCAGTTCGCGCGTGTCGGAACCGCGCAGCCCCAGCTTCTGCTCCTTCCTTCCGATAGTGAAGCCCGGCGTGTCGCGCTCCACCACGAAGGCGCTGATTCCGCGATGGCCCTTGGACTTGTCCGTCACGGCGGCCACCACGCAACTGCCGGCATAGCCCGCGTTCGTGATGAACTGTTTGCGGCCGTTCAACACCCAGTTGCCGTTCTTCCTGACCGCTGTCGTCGTCATGGCCATGACATCGGAACCGGCGTCAGGCTCCGTGAGCCCCATGGCGCCAAGGTATTTCCCCGAGGCGAGCGGGGGCAGGTACTTCTTGCGCAGCTCTTCGGACGCGAACGCGTATATGGGATAGGTTCCCAGCGAGGTATGCGCGGCGAGCGTGATGGAGGTCGATCCGCACACCCGCGCAAGCTCCTCCACGGCAAGGATGTAGCTGAGGGTATCGCCGCCGGCGCCGCCGTATTCCTCCGGGAACGGGATGCCGAGCAGGCTCAACTCCGCCATCTTCTTGACCGTGTCAAGCGGCATCTCCTCGGTGCGATCTATGGCCGCCGCGCGCGGCTCGACATCCTTCACGGCGAACTGGCGCACCATGTCCCTGATCAGTTTCTGTTCATCGGTCAGATCGAGATTCAAATTCATGGTTGTCTCTCATCGCTCGAAGTCCACAAGGAAAAGCGCTGCGACTCGGGAGCCGGTCGAACGCCCGGACCGGAGATGCGCTCCCTGCCGAAGACACACTCAAGCCCGAACGCTGGAGACTGCCCGGCGAATCCAAGTCGACAATCCGCCTCCTGCCCGCATACCGGCCGGGCTAGGCGATCAGGCTATTGCTCTTCCATCTTGATCGCTTCGGACGGACAGTTCTCGCTGCACTTCTTGCAGCTCGTGCACGCATCGGCCTTGACCAGTTTCGCCTTGTCGTCAACCATGCCCAGCGCCTGGGCCTCGCACTCCGTCACGCACGCTTCGCACCCGACGCACTCGTCCAGGTTGATCTTCGGCATCAGCTTCTTGGCCACGATCACACTCCACGAAAAATGAATAGTGAGACAAATAGAAAGGCGCCAACCGGTTTGACGCCTACGGATAGATGCGGTACAACATGCGCGGGAACGGTATGGTCTCGCGAATGTGTTCGGTTCCGCAAATCCAGGCCACCGTCCGTTCGAGCCCAAGACCGAAGCCCCCGTGCGGAACGGACCCGAATCTCCTCAGGTCAAGGTACCACTCGAGCGATTCCTTCGAGAGGTTGTTCTCTGCGATCCTCTTCTCAAGGACTTCGAGCCTGTCTTCACGCTGGCTTCCGCCGATGATCTCGCCCACCCCCTCCGGCGCAATGACGTCGACGCACAGCGCAAGGCGTTCATCCTGGGGATCCGTCTTCATGTAAAACGCCTTGCAGGCCATCGGGTATCTATGGACCATCACGGGCTTTTCGTACCTATCCGATATGGCGGTCTCCTCCGGCGCGCCGAAATCGCCGCCCCACTTGATGTCATGACCCGATTCGGTCAGCATCTTGATCGCTTCGTCATATGAGATCCGCGGAAACGGCGGCGTCACTTTCTCAAGCCTGACCGTGTCTCTTTCGAGCACCTTCAGCTCTTCCTTGCATCTGCCAAGCGTAGTCGATACAATGAAGCTGATGAACTCCTCTGCAAGACGCATCACGTCGTCCAGGTCCGCAAAGGCCACCTCCGGCTCCACCATCCAGAATTCGGTGAGGTGCCGGCGAGTCTTCGACCGCTCGGCGCGAAAGGTCGGGCCGAAACAGTAGACCTTTCCGAGCGCCATGGCCGCGGCCTCGGCGTACAACTGGCCGCTCTGGGACAGGTAGGCCTTGTCGTCGAAGTAGCCAACCTCGAAAAGTGTGCTCGTACCTTCACAAGCGGCAGGCGTAAGAATGGGCGAATCCGCGAGGATGAACCCGCGCGAATCGAAGAAATCGCGGATCGCCTTGATCACCGTCGCCCGGATTCGCAGGGTCGCCACCTGCTTGCGCGACCTCAACCACAGGTGACGATGCTCCATGAGGAACCCGATCCCATGAGACTGCAATGAGATCGGGTAGTTCTGGGCAACTTGAACGATGCTCACTTCCCGCGCGGTGAGTTCGAACCCGCCGGGCGCCCGTTTGTCGGCGCGGCACACGCCGGTCACCACGAGGGACGACTCCTGCGGCAGATGCTCGCAGGCCTCAAAGCGGCTCTTGTCCGCCGCGTCTTCGGTCAGGATGCACTGGACTATCCCCGTGCCGTCCCGGACCTGGAGAAACTGTATCTTGCCGCTTGACCTGCGATTGTAGAGCCAGCCCTTTACCGTCACTTCCTGCCCGACATGCTTTGCAAGCTCCTCGACGTATGCGTGCATAAGGCTTTTGAAACTATCATGAAGCCTCTCGCTTGTCAAGTAAAACTTGACAGTTGTCCGGACCGCGTGTATAATTTGCATGATTCCGTGCAAGCTGTACGCCGGCCGGTTGGGGGACACTCGCCCCGCTGTCTGTTCAACCCCGTATGTCACTCCGAAATCGACCGAAACACAGGCTGGGTAGCCGCTGTGGGAGTAGAAAGATGCGCGATTCCCTCACCCTGGAGACTCCGCGATATGCCTCGCACAAGTGTTCGCACCGGGACGTGGCGTTCAGCGAGGAGCTGGTCTCAGGCAACCTCGTGGTCATGCTCACCGAGAGCGCGTGGATGCCGCCGACCGACGTGTACGAGACACAGACCGAGGTGATCGTGAAGATGGAGCTGGCAGGTGTCGGTCCGGAGGATATCGATATCAAGCTTGAAGGGCGCCGCCTGCTTGTGTCCGGAAGACGGGTGGATACGTCATCGGCGATAAAGCGAAGCTTCAAGCAGTTGGAGATCAACTACGGCAGGTTCGAGCGCGCCATAGTATTCGACGAGGGAACGAGGCTCACCACCGGGCGCGCCTCATACAAGGACGGGTTCCTGCTCATATCTCTGACCAAGGCCCGACAGCGCGGGGCGACCCAGATAGTGTCCGTCAAGCTGGAGTGCTAGGCGCTCATGAATAAGCGAAAGACCACAGGAAAGAGGAAACCGGGAAAGATCCGGCTTCGAACTGCGAGTCGAGCCGGCACGGACACGGCTCCGGTGAGGGTGGCCATTTCGAAGCCGGCGAAGCGCGGCGCGGCCGACCGCACCGCCCATGCAAAACACGCCCAGGCCGGTCTCCCGATCATGCTCGGCCGCGAGACGGTTCTCTTCCCGTTCATGATCGTGCCGCTCTGCATCAACGATAAGGCCTCGGTCAGTCTCGTCGACGATGTCCTGTCCCAGAACTCGAAGGCGATGGGCTACCTCGCGTTGAAGCCCAAGACCGCGGAGAACGCACCCGATGAGCCGTACGATGTCGGCACGTCCTGCGATATCCTCAAGATGCTTCGTTTTCCGGACGGCACCGTGAGAATCCTCGTCCAGGGGTTGCGCCGATTCAGGGTCACCGAAGTCCTCCAGAGGGAACCGTACTTTCGCGCCAGAGTCGAGTATCTCAAGGACGATA
>JAVHLO010000032.1:0-283 GCA_031082105.1 Planctomycetota bacterium | reverse complement strand
TACCGAGACGACCACCCACATGGAGGCACTGTTCCGGAACGTCTCGGGCCTGTTCATCCAGGCGATCAAGCTTGCCCCGTACCTGCCCGATGAGCTGCAGGCCACCGTCGTTAACGTCACCGACCCGGCCAAGCTCTCCTACCTCGTCGCGGCCAACCTCAATATCGATATCCCCGAGAAGCAGAGGGCGCTCGAAGAGAACAGCGTCCGGAAGCGGCTCGAGATGCTCTCATCGTTGCTCAGCCGCGAGCTCGAGATTCTGGAGCTCGGCAACAAGATACAG
>JAVHLO010000329.1 GCA_031082105.1 Planctomycetota bacterium | reverse complement strand
ATGATATCCTCGTTGCTCTTGCGAAGACCCGCATTCGGTTTCTTGTCTTTGGCGGATTCGCCGAGGTGCTGGTTGGCGCGCCGATACAGACTGTCGATCTGGACATTCTCATACGCAGGGACACGGTGGGCGCAGAGAAGGCGTTGGGCGCTCTGAGACAACTGGGCTTCCAGCCGGTTGACAACAACGGAAACGCGCTCCGGATCGAAACGGGGCGGGATGTCATTCTCTTCTCGCAATTGCGGTTCGTACGTCGGGGATCGCCTGCGGTTGACGTCTTCATGAAACCACCGGTGGCGACCTTTGACGCTCTGTGGGGAAGACGAAGACGCCTTGCTCTTGGCAATCGTTCGCTTGCTCTATTCTCGATCGGGGACCTGCTGGCTGCGCGGCGAAAGTTCCTGAGAACAAAGGACATTGCTCGCCTCGCGTATCTTGAAGACCTTGCCCGGGACATGAAAAG
Source organism: Planctomycetota bacterium (assembly GCA_031082105.1). GTDB lineage: Bacteria > Planctomycetota > MHYJ01 > JACQXL01 > JAVHLO01 > JAVHLO01. The sequence continues at coordinate 3,940 of JAVHLO010000329.1, read as the reverse complement.
GCGGGGGCGCCGTTGACCCGCGGCGTGTTGACGAGTCGTTCGAGATGGGGATGTCCCGGCATCGGCATAGGGGGTGAGCACACTCAAGACAATTGGAGATGCCGCAATTGAGAACGAGTTTTTTGACGAACCTGGTGGCTTGACTGGGCCACCGGTCGCATCATAGATTCTGATCCGGTTCTGTTGAAGGAGAGTCTTGCATGCCAGTAGCACGAGTTCTCGACAAGGCCTCGGGACAGATTGCGGAGGTGACGATCGGCGCGACGAAGGCGAACGGCGGCAGCCGCGCGTCCGTCGTCAAGGTCGGCGGCGAGACGGCCATGCCGTTCATGTTCGACGACGGCGTCATGCCGAACGCGCCGGTCGTCGGGATGGAAGTGTGGGACATGCAGCCGACATGGCCCGACCACCTGGCGGTCCACTACAAGGACGTCTGGAACAACCCCGTCGCGTGGGCGGCGAAGTGCCAGGAGAAGTTCGGCGCGCAGATGATCTGCATTCGGCTGATCGGCACTCACCCGGACAACAAGAACTTCGGTCCGGACGACGCTGTGAAGGTCGTGAAGGCCGTGAAGGGCGCGACGGGTCTGCCGATCATGGTGATCGGCTGCGATGTGCCCGAGAAGGACAACGCGGTGCTGCCCGCCGTGAGCCAGGCCCTTGCTGGCGAGCGCGCGCTGATAGGTTTCGCAAGCCAGAACAACTACAAGACGCTGGCCGCGACCTGCATCGCCGACGGGCATAACATACTCACATCCGCCCCGCTCGACGTGAACATCGGCAAGCAGGTGAACATACTCGTCACGGACATGGGCATTCCGATCGAGCGCGTCATCCAGCTCCAGACCACGGCGGCGCTGGGCTACGGCCTCGAGTACTGCTTCTCCGCCCAGGAGCGGATAAGGCAGGCCGGGCTCGGCGGCGACAAGATGCTGGCCATCCCGATGCTCGCGACCGTAGGCTACGAGTCGTGGCGCGCGAAAGAGGCCAAGGTCTCAGCCGCGGAATTCCCGGCTTGGGGACCCGAGGACAAGCGCGGCCCCGCATGGGAAGTCGCCACCGCCGTCGGCGTGCTCCTGTCCGGAGCGGATATCCTGCTCTTGAACCACCCGGAGGCCGTCGCAGCGACCAAGAAATATGTCAAGAGCATGATGTAGACCGATTTTTGGATTTCGGATTGCGGATTTACGATTTTGAGGTATTGATCAATGCTCGTCATCGGAGAACGAATAAACGGCATGTTCAAGGATGTGCGGAAGGCCATCCAGACGAAGGACAAGGCGATTGTGCAGGACCTCGCGAAGCGCCAGCTTGCCTCGGGCGCGAACGTCCTGGACGTCAACGTCGGCCCGGCCTCGGCCGACCCGGTCTCCGCGATGAAGTGGCTCGTGGAGACCATCTACGAAGCGGTCGACGCACCGCTCGCCATCGACAGCCCCAAGCCGCCGGTCGTCGAGGCGGGCGTCAAGGCGTGCAAGCGGCCCCCGATCATCAACTCCACCGACGGCAGCCCCGACAAGATGGCCGCGCTCATCCCGCTCGCCGCGGAGTACAAGGCCGGGCTCATCGGACTCTGCATGGACGAAAAGGGCATTCCGTCCACGGTCGACGCGCGGCTCGAGGTCGGTATGAAGATACTCGCCGCCTGCGTCGAGGCCGGTATCGAACCGCAGAACGTGCATCTCGACCCCGTAATTCTGCCCGTGAAGTTCTCGCAGCCGCAGTTCGCGGTCTCCTTTGAGACGCTCCGGCAATTGAAGACGCTTTCCGACCCGTCCCCGCAACTTGTCGTGGGCCTCAGCAACGCCTCGCAGGGGTGCATCGACCGGCACATCGTCAACAGGATTACGCTTGTGATGGGCATTGCGGGCGGACTGAACGAGGCGATCATGGACCCGTTCGACACCGAGCTCATGCACGCGATGATCACCGCGGAACTGCTGATGAACAAGCAGATATACTGCGACTCCTACATCGATGCGTACATGAAGAGCATGGGCGCGGGCAAGTAGCGGAATCGAACGGTCCGTCGTAACCCCGGAGTCTCTCGGTTTGTACAAAGGCAGGCACTCGCATGCCCGAACTGAGACAGAACATGGCGACGAAGGAGTGGGTCATCATCGCGACCGAGCGCGCGAAGCGGCCCGAGGATTTCGCGAAGGGCGTGGAGCCGAAGGGTCCGCTGCCCGAGTTCGTTGAGACCTGTCCGTTCTGTCCCGGCAACGAGGGAAAAACGCCGCCGGAGATATCGCGGATCGCCGGCGGGCCGAAGGGATGGAAGGTGCGCGTCATCCCGAACAAGTTCGCCGCGCTCTCAACGGAAGGCGAGCGCGCCATGAGGTTCGACGGCGTCAACCGATCCATGACAGGGGTCGGCATCCACGAGGTCATCATCGAAAGCCCGAGCCACAGCCGAAATGTCGGCCTGCTGAGCGACGACGAGGCGCGCGACCTCTACAACGTGTACCTGCAGCGCTACGTGGCCATCCGGGACGATCCGCGCGTCGAGCTGGTAATCATCTTCCGCAACCACGGTTCGGCGGCGGGCACTTCGTTGGAGCATCCCCACTCGCAGGTGATCGGCGTGCCGCTCGTGCCCACGCATATCCGGTCGAGGATGGAAGAGGCGATGCGTTTCTTCGACGACGTCGGCGAGTGCGTCTTCTGCAGGATGCTGGCCGACGAGCTTCGGGCGAAGGAGCGGCTCGTCATCGAGACCGAGCATTTCGTGTCGTTCGTGCCGTACGCGGCGGCCTCGCCGTTCCACACGTGGGTGCTGCCGCGCCGCCACATGGCGGGGTTCGACAAGGTCACGCCCGCGGAGCTGGAGGACCTCGCGACGCACATGCGCGACATATTGAAGAAACTCCACATCGGACTCAACGACCCGTCGCTGAACTACGTCATCCGCTCGGTGCCGGAGCACTGGGAGAACATGCCGTTCTTTCACTGGTACGTGAGCATCGTACCGCGGCTGACGAAGGCGGCCGGGTTCGAGCTCGGCAGCGGCATGTACATCAACATCGCGCTGCCCGAGGCGAGCGCGAAGTTCCTGCGGGAAGTGAAGATCTAGCATCCTGAGTGCATGGGATCGGGACTGAAGTCAGGTTTTGGCGCCCCCCACCCCGCGTTCCTTTGGACGCTACAGTACTACCTCGCGCAGCGCAGCCGCAACGAAAAACGAACCGCAAAGATGCAGAAGGCGCGGAGACGTCCTCCGAAGCTTCGTCCTCTGCGTTCTCTGTGTCTCTGCGGTGAAGACATGCGGCAAAGAAAGCAGACTCTTTTCGGATGGCGGTACAGAAGAACACCGATTTTCGGCAGAAACGACTTTGTCGGATGCCCCATGCAGTCAAGAGTGATCCATCATTCAAGACCAACGCTTGGCGGTCGCGAGGCTCGCGCGCTCACCGGGATTGTTCGCTCCTGTGAGATCGCGGGCGGGCGCGAGGTCGAAAGGTTCGAAACGGAGGCGGCCCGGTACGTCGGCGTCCGCGATGCCTGCGCGGTCAACAGCGGAACGGCGGCACTCCACCTTGCGCTCATGGCGCTCGATGTCGGAAAGGGCAGGGAAGTAATCGTACCGTCGTACGTCTGTTCCGCCGTGCTCAACGCGGTCAACTACACCGGCGCCAGGCCGGTACTTGCGGATGTCGAGCCTGACACCGGCAACATCGACGTCGCGCAACTGCGCAGGCTCGTCACGCGGCGCACTTCGGCGATCATCGTGGCCCACATGTTCGGTCTTCCGGCGCGGATCGAGGATGCCCTCGCCATCGGCGTGCCCGTCATCGAGGACTGCGCGATGGCGATCGGGGCGGAACACACGCCGCTGCGGGCTGGCGGTCAAGGCACGGGGCGCTCGTTGCGCCCTCACCCTCGTCCTCTCCCAGAGGGAGAAGGAACAGCCTCCCCTCTCCCTTTGGGAGAGGGGTCGGGG
>JAVHLO010000328.1 GCA_031082105.1 Planctomycetota bacterium | reverse complement strand
ACGATGGCGACTTATTCCGGCGGCGGCAATCCGGCCGACAGCGACGGTGACTACCAGAACGGCGAGACCTACTTCGGCGCGGTCACCGCGAACTACGCGGGCGACGGTGTCTTGCCGTACAGGTTCCTATTTCACGATGGCGTTCTCACAACCGACGTCGTGGCCGACCCGACCGAGCCGATCCCATGGTACGAGCAGGCCGCGTTCATCGGCGGTCGGGCGAGCGGCGAACCGGCCGGCTCGCTTGATGGCCTGGTCGACCCGGTCTGCATCCTCACACACCCGGGCGGCGTGCCGTCGATCGCGCTCGACTGGACGGGCGTCGTCCCGTTCGTCGATACCGGTGTGTCGCCGACCGACGGCAGCACGGGCGATACCTTCGAGTTCGCCGTCATGTACACACAGAACGCGAACGAAGCGCCGGTCTCCGCGCAGGTGTGGATCGACACCGACGACAACGGGACCTTTGAACAGGACGAGATGTTCGACCTGGTGTGGGACGTGGCTGGTGGCGACGGCGATTTCACCAACGGCGAGGTCTTCGGAGCGACGCTCGCGCTCGACATGGTAAGTGACGTCGATGGCGACGGATTCATCAGGTACAGGTTCGTCTTAGAGGACTCAGCGAGTCAGGCAAGGTGGCCGCTGCCCGACGACGGTCTCATCGGGATCACCATCGTCGATTCCGACGCCGACGGGGTCCCGGACGCCGTTGAGGATGTGGGCGTCGATTTCGACGGGGACGGGATCACCGACGACCTTGATGCAGACACAGCCGCGTTCATCTCGCCGGCGGACGGCGTGTCGCCGATCGTCATCGCCGGCGACGACGAAGTGGACGGCGACCATATCGATGCGGTAGCGGACACCATCGTGTTCACGTCCGTTGAAGGTATGAGCCAGGGCGACCCGCGGATATCTCCGGTCGGTATGCCGACGGACACGTTCCCGCACGGGTTCGTCGCTTTCACGCTGGGCGGTCTCGCACCGGGGCAGGGCGTACGGGTATGGCTGGAGTTGCCGGCGGTGGTGCCGACGCACGCGCGCTGCTGGAAGTTCAACCGGCGGACGAGCTCATGGCACGTGATCACGCTCGGCTCGAATGACGGAGATGCGGTGGTGTACGTCGACCTGCTGGAGGGCGATGTGGTCCACGATTCCGACCTGGCGGCCGGAACGCTTACGGACCCGATAGGGGTGGGCACTCCGTTGGCGGGCGCAGGCGGGGCCGGTGGCGGCGGCGGCAGCGGCGGAGGAGGTATCTGCGTGTTGTCGAGCGCGCCTTGCGGCTTCGGATGGCCGCACGCAGTTGCCGGAATGCTCGTCATTGCGTTCTGCGCATTATCCGTTCGTAGATTGCGTGTGCGACGGTGAATGAACCCCGTGAGATATCTGTGCGCGGTTCGTCGGGCCCCATCGGCGTCGGGATTCGCCCGGGGGACGGCCTGGCGCTCGAGGCGGGCAGGCAGGTCGAGGCCAGGGTCGTAGGCGTTCTCGACAACGGCACGGTGGCGGTGCGGATAGGCGGGAACATTGTCCACCTTGATGGCGAGGCGCTTGCAGCGGCTGCGCGTTCGCTTGGCGCTTCTGACATGCTGCCACAGCCCGGTGCCGTGCTGAAACTCCAATGCCTCGAGAACTCGCCCACGCCCAAATTCGTCCTCACCGGCGTTGTCGTGTCTTCCGCGGGTGGTCAAGCGGTCTCGGTGCCGCCGACCGTCGTCCTTCCAGGCGAGAGCAGCGTGACGTCGCAGCTTCTCCAGACCGGGCTCGACGCTCTCGTCGCGCAATTCCCCAGCACGAACACCGCGGAGGCCCGCGCGGTCATCAGCGCACTGATCAGGTTCCAGGTGCCGGTCACGAGCGAGAACTTCCGTGTCGTACTGGCGTCGGTGGGGCAGCCCGGCTGGGGCGCGGAGGCCGGCACGGCGCCGGCCGTGAGTACCCAGGCGTCGTCCGGTCGTGGAATGCTGCTGCAGCAGCCAGTGGTCGGGAATGCCCCGACGAACTCGGGCGCGGTCGCCGCAAAGGCCTTCGTCGGCCGCGCTGAGGCGGCCGCATTTCTCCTCGCGAAGGGCGTCGTGCCTTCGTCCGCGCTCGTCGGCCGCATCGTCGGCGAGGCTAACGTCACGCGCGGGTCGGCCCCGCAGCCGGTCCTGTCCCAGCCCGGCTCCGGCATGCGGCATTCGTCTCAAGTACCGGCGTACGATGTTGGCCCCTTGATGACTCCCGAAGGCCTGGCAGAGGTCGTGAAGACCCTCACGCGGCAGATGCGGGTGCAGAAGGGGAGCATGGTCATGCCGGCGGTGTCCGAGGCCGTGGTGGGAACCATGCTGGATTCCTCAGGCCTGCTTGAAGCATTGGGCGCGGTGATCGAGACGATTGCCGATCTGTTTCGAGGCGCCGGTCGGCCTGACCTTGCGGCCCGGACTCTTGAGTCGGCGGATTTGCCGCCGTGGGGTCCGAATGCGCTGTTGACGCCGGGCGTCAGCCAGGCGCTGACTGCGCTGCTCTCATTGATCGATGAGTATGTCGCGCAATCGGGGGTAGCGGGCTCGGAGACTCCGGCAGGGGCGGAGCAGCTTCGGTTGCCGCAATCGGCTCGAAGCGAGCTGGCGCAGAAGATCGCGCTCATGGTGAAGGACATGCCGCACGGCGAACTCATGTCGCTGGCCGGTGAGCTTGCGAATCTCGAAAGGGCGGAGATCGTGCGCGGCCTGGGGGCACCGGGCACGAGAATAGCCGCCCAGGCCGATGCGGCGGGCAGGGCGATCACGCTCAAGATGCTTGATCTCGTTTCGAGCTCGGGCGCGGAACGTGTCGCCCATTTCGAAGTCCAATTGCCGGCGGCAGCAGGTGGGTCGTCGCAGACGGCTGGGACGGCCAGAATCCGCGTGGCATGGCGCGAAGGGGAGGGCAGAGAACAGAATGAGGCAGAGCCCAAAGAGGTCGCGATACTGTTGCACCTGTCCGGGCTCGGCAAGGTGGTCGCTTCGTTGAACTTCAATGGCAGGACCTCTGTTGCGGTTCGCTTCTTCGTCCGGAATGGCGAGGTGCGTTTGCTTTTCGCGCGGTTTCAGGATCAGCTTCGGGCGTCGTTGACCCGGGTGGGCTTCGATTCGAATATCTCGATATCGGTGAGGAACCCTGACGAAATGCCCGACCCGTTCGCGCCGTCCGCGTCAAGCACGGAGCGCGCGCCGGGGGCTGTTGACTTCACGGTCTGAGCTTGAAGGTCTACTTCACCGCCTATGATCTCACAACGCCAGATTGCCGTCGCGCTGAGGTATCTTCGGGAAAAGGATGTCGCTCCCCGCGTCACGGCAAAGGGCTATGATCATGTCGCCGCCGAGATCGTCAGGATCGCGCGCGAGCATTCGATCCCCATCCGCGAGGATGCCGATCTCGCGCAGGTCCTCGTGAAACTCGACACCGATCGAGTCATCCCGCCCGAACTCTACAAGGTCATGGCCGAAGTGCTGGCATGGGTCTATTCCGTCAACGGACACGCCGTTGCGGGAGCTGGGAAGGCCGTGTGAGCTCTGCTCAGTAGACCCGCAAGCGGCGACCTGAAGAACGGAGAAACGGAAGAACGAAGGAGCCAAAGAACGAAGAAACCTTTTACGTGCACGTCTATGCGAATCGCCCGCGTCTGCGCGCATCAAACCCGTATCTCTTGACAACACAGGCCAGAATGATATACTGGGGCCTTGAGCGATGCGGGTTGTCCCGTGCGCGGGATCATGGAATGGTGAGGTGGCCATGGGCCGCCCGCATCGTCGCGGAGATGGGGCGGGACGAGGCAGACAAGCGAATCAAGAGCCTGTTCGGCGCGCTTGTCGTGCAGAAGTAAGGCATCAACGTCGACGCGCGCAACGAGAAGGTGGACCTTTCTCATTATCCCAGGGAGTCTGTCGAGTTCCAGGAATGCGTCAGGCCATAGTCTCCGACATACACGGCAACCTCGAGGCGCTCGAGGCCGTCTTGATCGACATACAGACGCAGCAGGTGGATGAGATCCTGTGCCTGGGCGACGTGCTCGGGTACGGACCGAACCCGCGCGAGTGCGTCGAAAAGGCCGGCATCTTCAAATTCGCCCTCCGCGGCAACCACGAGGCCGCCGTCCTCTTCATCGCCATGGATTTCAACGTCGACGCCAGCCAGTCAATCGAGTGGACCCGCGCGCAGTTGAACTCCAAGCAGTGTCCGAAGGAGAAGAACCACGCGCTCTGGAACTTCCTCGGCGGACTCACGGACAGCCAGTCGAGCCCCGACGGAAACGTCATGTACGTGCATGGCTCGCCGAGGATGCCGACGCGCGAGTACATCCGGCCCGTGGACGGCTCGGATGAGTCGAAGATGTTGGAGATCTACGCGGCGATGCAGCATGTCTGCTTCAACGGGCATACGCACGAGCCCGGCGTGTTCACGGA
>JAVHLO010000327.1 GCA_031082105.1 Planctomycetota bacterium | reverse complement strand
CGCCCTTCCCTCCCCGGTTCAATACACGCGTGTAGATCATGGTGGTCCGCACGTCACTATGCCCGAGCAACTCCTGCACCGTCCGAATGTCGTCACTCTTCCGTCCACGTTCCGTAGAGTCTACGCCATTCGTCCGAGGAAATCAAGCGATTTCTTTCCGTCTGGGTCCAAGAGAATTCCTGGATTCCCGCTTGCGCGGGAATGACAGTGGAGCGAGTCTCGGGTGGAGGCGATCCCCCGACGCATCCGGGCATGACATGGAAGACGGCGCTCTCCGCGTTGGGCTGGATTCCCGCTTGCGCGGGAATGACGCGACCTGGGCGCGCGGTCGGAGGAGAACTTGCCCATCCGCGCGACGTTCAGGATGGACATCTTCGTCCAGCGCTCCTCGTCCTGGAACGCGCGACCGACCTTGACTACGCCGCGCGTCTCTGCCGCACAAGCCGCAACACCAGGGCCATGTCCACGACACGGTCGGGAACGGGGGGCAACTTGCTCCCCGGCTCAAACATCGGCGCATCAGGCTCGGGCCCCGCCTTTGCGGGAGGCACGTCGTTGATGTGGCTCTCAATCTCCGGGAAGTACTTCTTCACGTCATCCATGTCGAGAATCTTCCCCTGGAACGCGCCGTCCTCGAACTTTATCCACCCCTTGTGTTCGAGCATCTTCTCCATGAAGAAGGTCGCGTCGGGCCACGGGGCAGCTTCCGTTCCAGCGATGCGCGCCGCCCTCGCATAGTCAATGAGACTGTGGACGTAGTAGTGCCCGGGCAGGATCTGCATGAGGTCCCTGAACTCGCTCAGCGTTGAATTGGGACTCAGGCGCGTGAAATAGCCGATGCGGTCCTGGTCGAGCACGTACGCCGTCCAGCGGTCTTCACCGGGCATCTGCCTGAACGCGAGGTTGCTCCTGTGGCCGTCTTCCCAGACGACATCGTGTGCGCCGCACTTGCGGTAGAGATCGAGCACGGCCTCCTGCTGTCCCCTTGACAGCGTCTTGCCTTTCAGGTCGCCGCCCTCGACCCAATCGTCTGGTATCTTCCTCTGGACAACGAACGGCGTATCGCCGGACATGTCCGCGCGGACGATGTCCAGTTGAGGTATTCCCTCGGCCTTGAGGACTCCCGCTCCGTCCATTATGTCCTGGACCATCCTTGCCGGGTCGTGGTCAGGCATGTCCGGGACGCGCGGATACAGCTTTATCACCTTGTTGGGATCATTCTTCAGCGCGTACACGTGCGCGAACATTCCGCTGCCGAGGTATCTGTCAAGCTCGAATCGCTCGCCGCTGGGCGAAACCCAGACCTCCCCATCGCCGGGAAGGCCTCGAGGGGGTTGCTTACGAGGCCGAGCCGGTTGGGCAGGAGGCTTGTGAGCCCCGGGGGGCGTCAGGGTTCGTGAACCTGAACCGGCTACTTCTCTTCCCGAGGCGCCCGTGCCTCCGGTTGCCGGGTCCGTCAAGGGTTCGGTCGATCTGTTCCTGAATGAATACGTTCCCTCTTCAGGATTGTCGGCGGGAGCTTCCGTCGAACGTCCGGGTTCGTCAGGCGGCCTTTCCGGCTCGGTCTTCGGCCTGTCGGGCGCGGCGGGTTCGTCGGGCGGCTTTTCCGGCTCGGTCTTGGGCTGATCCGGCGCTCGAGGCTGGTCGGGTCTGTCGGGTCGAGGTCCGCGTGGCAGCTCAGCGCCGTCGGCGTGGGCAATCTCCGAACATCCGGAACTGTCAAACAAATCTGCCGCACGCCGCTGTTCGGCCGTGAGGGCGGCCTCGCCAAGGGTGTTGCGCAGGTCACATGAATCCGAGCAGAAGAGCCCCAACTGGCAGCGCTCGACGTCGTTCATCTCTTCTATACCTGCCTTCGCCATCTTATTCAGCAGGTGCGGTCCCGCCTCTCGGGCTCCGGCGCGTGACAATCGCATTGCGGCAACAGCCTTGCACGCCGGTTCTATCATTCCTGCGCCGCACCCCACAGCCGTTGCCAGCATGTTCCAGAAGGCCGCGGACTCGCGCAGTTCAGCCTCCCCAAGTCGTCTCGTTCCGATGACCGTGGCGGCGTTTTGCGCGAACCTGAAGTCCGCTCGCGCCGCGAGCCATTCAGGCACCTGGTCAGTGGCGAGGATCGCCGCGTCGGCGGCCAGCGCCACCATGTCAAGAGCGAACCACGCTGCGCTTGCGGAGAACAGGCCCATTATGCCTGGGACCGCCAGCAGTACGGATACTACAGCCGTATCGGCATCAGAATATTCCTTCTGAGCTCTGACAGCCCGGTAGGCAGACTCCAGCGTTCTCACGGCAGCCCGGGCGTGTTCGTCAGGAACCCAGCGAACCCGCGCGGGACCGTCAGTGACATCCTCCCGCATCAACTTCGGCATAAGCGACTGAAGGACCGGCTCGAGTCCGAACCCGGTCAACTGCAGCAACTCCTGGATATCGCTGTCCTGGACGGACTCAGCAAAGGCGGCGGCCTCGCCGACGTTCTTGCAGAGCCGCGCAACGACCTCATCAACCTTCTTCAGCGTCCAGGCGTCCGCCTCGGCGGCGTTGGGAAAGTTGTTCTTGATGTAGCTTTCATCGAATACCCAATGCAGCTCCAACTCGCCATCCGGCGCCGTCACCGGTATCTTCGCGAAGACGGAGTCCGTGTCCTGCACCAGACTCTTCAAGTTCGCCGCCATCATCCTGCGCGCTTCGAGTGACTGCTTCATGAGCTCCAGCGTCTGCGCCAGTTCCTGCTCCTGCGCCTTGAGCATGCCGACAAGTTCGTCCTTCACAAGCAGCATCGCGGCGTGGTCATGCACTGTGATCGTGATCGAGACCGTGGATTCCATGGTTCGCGGCGCGCTCGGCAGGATTCGCTGCAGCAGTATGATGGGAATGCTGTACTTGAAGGACTCGTACACCAGGATATTGTTCGTGATCTCGTAGTCATCGGGGTTCTTTTCGTTGCAGGCTGCTGCCCTGGCAAGGGCCAGTTTCCAGATGCTGCCGAGCTTGAACACACTTGCATTGCTGATTTCAGGCTCGATGCTAAGAAGCTCGGGTTCGAGCAATCGCGCCTGCACGATGTCGTTCCGCTTCACGCCAAGGGGAAATGCGCTGCCGGGCAGTTCCGGCTGCTGTGATCCGACCGAGTTGACCTGGATAGGGCCGGTGCGCAGGACTCCCGAACGCTCCGGCAGAGGCCTCGCCGTGAGCACCGCCACCGGCTCGCCATTGCGAGCGAGGGCAACGCGAATCTCTTTGTAGGGCAATTCGAAAGCGGGCACGACGTCTATGAAGACGGTCTCGGGCATGAAGAGCGTTTCGGTGAACTCGAACTCGTCGTCCAGCCTGCGTCGGCTGAAGCTCAGGCGCCCCTTGACGTCCGAAAACTCCAGCAGCCAAACGACCGAGCTGCCGTTGAGGGTGAAGTGTTTGTGGCCGGGCAGGATTCCTTCCTTCAACCCGGCTTCGATGACGAGGCCGTCCATGTCGGAAGTCGCATTGCGCTGGGCCTCTGTCATCTCCCCTTGCACTTTCGCCCAGCCCTCCTTGACGAGTTGGTCGTGCTGTTTCTCGTCGAAGCCGATAGTGCCGAGGCAGGCCAGCCTGTACTCTACACTGGCGTCGCTGGACTCGAGTTTCACCTTGATTCGTCTGTCGCACGGCAGGTCAATGCCGTAGACGAACACCAGTCGGCCGGTCGAACGGGTGACACCCTTCTTGTACGGATACGGGCGCGGTCTGTCGATGCTGAGCGCTCCGCAGATGACCGGTTTGGGACGTGTCCACTTCTCCTTTCCGCTTTGGGTGCCGGGGCGGCAACGACCTTGCGGGTCGGCGGTGAACCTGCCGACGCGCCCCCGTCCCAGCTCGTCGCGCTCCGTCGCCGGATGGGCGCGATAACTCCATGTGCCTTCGAGTCCGCCCTCCTCTGTCCACTTCAGATTCAGCTCGACGCGGTCCTTGTCAATGTCGCCCAGGCAGCCTATCCCGGCTTCGACGGTCTTGTCGCCGGCGCTTGCGCTGATCGTGTCGGACCCTTCCGGTACGGGAAACCTGGCAGTTCCACCCGACGCCCCCGGCTTCACCTCAGACGCACAGGGCGACTCTCCCAGCAGAACCAGGACTACCGCGCCGTCTTCGCAGCGGATTTCAGAGGATTCCAGCCGGTACTCCTTTTCGTAGCGCGGATCATCGAGGCGTACCGTCACGGACTTCTCATCCTGGGCAAAGGTGGCCACGCCGGTGACCTCGCCGAGAATGCTGTCTTCGTAGGCGACCTTCCATGAGCCCGCGAGGATGCGCTCCCTGGTTCCTGTCTCATCCTGCGCCGGCGCGATCGAGGCCGCCGGCAGCAGAAACATGAGAGCAAAACACAGGATGAGCCAGAACCGAGTTCGCTTCATTCCGGTTCCTCCTCGCTATGGTCGCCTGCAGAATCGTGGGGAGTCGGCGGAAGACCCAG
>JAVHLO010000326.1:2524-4446 GCA_031082105.1 Planctomycetota bacterium | reverse complement strand
ATGATCGCCCGGAGCAACAACCCCCTGAATCCCCCTTTGCCAAGGGGGACTTACGATCCAGGACTCTTCTACCGAAGACGCTTTCTCAGCTTCCTCATTATGGTCTTGTATCCGAGTCTCGCATAGAACGCAAGCGCGCCCTTGTTGAACTCATGAGCGGCGAGCACAACGTTCACGATCCGCCGCGAACGCGCCTCCCGATGGACTTCACGCACGAGCTTCGACGCAACGCCGCGCCGCCTGTGCGAATCGGCAACTGCAAGCAAGGCGATGTCGATGTACGGCGCGGGAACCAGGTCGTCCGCCGTCCGTTCGACCGTGGCGAACACGAACCCGACCCCGCGGCCGGCACAGTCAGCCACAAGGACCATCGTGTCCTTCTCCCTGCCCAATACCGCGCGTTCGAAGAACCTGCGCTCGCTCCCCAGCAGTTGCGTGGCGGCCTTGCCACGCGCATGCCGGCGAATCACGTTGTTGTACGATTCCGAAAGCTCGCAGAGAAGCGCGACGTCGCCCGGAACGGCACGCCGAACGCGAACGGCCGGTGACCGCTGCGCACGACGCGCCGGCCTTCGGGATTTGCGACACGCGCCGGTCACTGTAATCGCCCTTCGAGAACGCATGTCTTACTTCAGCCCCATCTTGCGCAGCGCGTCATCACCACTCGGGCCGGGTTTCGGCATATCTTCGGGGAGGTACAGCATGACGCCGCCCTTCACGGGCCGAATCCCGATCTTGCCTTCCTTGGCGAGCCTCGTTGTCACCTGCACGGGGTCGTCGCCCTTGAAGTACTCCTTGAAGGCGTTGTTAAACCCGGAGAAGACCGTGTGCATCCCCTTGTATCCCGGCGTGCGCAACGTGACGATCGCCTTCCGGATAAAATCCTCATACGAAAGCTGCTCCTCGGTCATACGAACCTCCCAGAAGAATAGCCGGCCCAACCCGGGCAAATCTGAAATACGGGCCGCATCATGCCGCGCCCGCGCGACACCCTCTGGCGCGTCAAAGCCGCAGCCTTGACCTTCGATAGCCGCGCAGGAGCAACCACCCCCTGAATCTCAAGGCCGCAGCCGCGATCCCGACCGCAGTCGGGCCCCTTTGCCAAGGGGGACTCTCATGTTCTGCGCAGCTTTTCCACGCAGGCAACCACGGTTTTGACAGTTCTCGCGATGTCTTCATCAGTCGTCCATTTTCCGAGCGAGAATCTTACCCCGGCGAGCGCGAGATTGCGCGGCAAGCCCATCGCCGTCAGCACGTGGGACGGGTCCTCGGCGCCGGAACTGCATGCGGCACCGGTCGACACCGCAATCCCGTTCGCGTCGAGGTTGAGCAGAAGCGTCTCGCCGTTGACGCCGTCGAAAGAGATACTCGAAATCTGCGGAAGCCGCGGCGCCTTCAGGGCATTGACCACGGCCCCGCCGACATCGGCGAGGATCCCCTTTTCGAGCGTTGCGCGCAGGGCGGCCAGCCTCGGCATCTCGGTTTCGCGCTCCGCGCTCGCGAGCTCGAGCGCGCTGGCCAGCCCCACGACGAGCGGCACTGATTCCGTACCACCCCTCAGCCCGTGCTCGTGGTGGCCGCCATGGATGATCGGTTCGATTCGCGTGCCCTTTCGGACGTACAAGGCGCCGACGCCCTTCGGACCGTAGATCTTGTGCGCGCTGAGGCTCAACAGGTCCAGGCCGAGGCCGTTCACGTCGACAACGATCTTGCCGACCGCCTGCACGGCGTCGGTATGGAACAGCACTCCCCTGGGACGCAGAATGTCGGCGAGCTCGCGCAGAGGTTGAATCGCGCCGGTCTCGTTGTTTGCTAGCATCACCGACACGAGTATCGTATCATCCCGAAGGAGCCGGACGAGCCCGGCCGTGTCTACGATACCATCGGGCGTGACGGGCGCGAAATCGATCACGAACCCCTGC
>JAVHLO010000326.1:0-2514 GCA_031082105.1 Planctomycetota bacterium | reverse complement strand
GTTTTGGCGCTTGTCCCGATCGCGGAATGTTCGATCGACGAGACAATGATGTGCTTGCCGCGCTCCGAATTGGCCCTGGCGACTCCGAACAGCGCAAGGTTGTCCGCCTCGCTGCCGCCGGCAGTGAAGACTATCTCGTTCGCCTCCGCACCGAGCACGGCGGCGACTCCCTTACGGGCGAGTTCCATCCCCTTTCGCGCGCCCTGTCCGAAGGAGTGCAGGCTCGATGGGTTGCCGAACCGCTCCGTGAAAAACGGCCTCATCGCATCGAAGACCTCCGGCCGGACCGGCGTCGTCGCAGCGTAGTCAAGATAGATGGCTTTCGATGCCGCTGGCATTTATGGCTCCCAATTCCATGGTTCTCTGGATTCCCGCTTTCGCGGGAATGACGTGTCCGAGCAAAGAGCAAGAGACCCGGAGCGCCCTCGACACGGTCACAACGACTGTGGCAGCTCTGCGACGGCCGCTGTCTGGATAGTGTCCGTTGCCGCACGCCCCGCTTCAAGCCGGCGCACCTCGAGTTCCACAGCGGGCGCGTTCCGTCCTTTTCCGTAGTGCGCAACGATGGACGCCGCCAGGCGCAACGTGCCCTCCTGCCCTGTCGGCGCGCCGCGCAGCAGGCCGGTCGCGCCGGGGGTGGTCGTCGGAACCAGCAGCCAGTCACCGGGCCGGCCAAGTTCCACCAGTCGCGCATTCTGCGCTTCCTCCCGGCCGACGATCAACTTGGCCTGCGGGGAGAGCCGGAAGTGTCGCCCGACCTTGAGAAGGATGCAGTCGTGCACGCCGAAATCCGGCTCGAACGCCATGAGGTCCTTCATCCGCCGCGCGAACCCCTCGTCAGTCAACAGGCACCCGCCCGCCGGACAAGGATAATCCTTGATCCCGTAGTGCTCGGCCAGACCCATCTGCTCCTTGCGCGACCTGCCCTCGATGGCCAGCAGCTTCTCCCGGTCCACCAGCCCTTTCGCCTCGGGCTCGGTGACGGGCATGAGCCGCGCGGAAAGCGGCCGCAGTACGAGACCTGCCACGCCCGCGTCCCGTTCGATGATGCGCATCGCGTCCATTCGCTGCGACATCGGCCGCTCGCCCAGCACCTCGCCCGTTGTCAGGAAGTCGGCGCCGATCTCGTCCATGTAGCGCTTCGCTTTCTTGAACGAGAGGATCCGGCAATCGAGGCACGGATTGAGGTTGCGTCCGTAGCCATGCCTGGGCGACTTGACCAGCGGGATCAGCTCCTCCGAATTGCTCTCGGTGCGCAAGGGGATCCCCAACTGCCGGGCGGCCGAGTTTGCCGCCGAACAGCCCGCGCCCTTGGGCGTGCAGGTGCAGAAGACGCTCGCGAAGTTGATGGCGTGGATCTCCACGTTCTGCTCCAGCATCACACGGGCAGCAAGCGTGCTGTCAAGGCCTCCGGATAGTAGCAGGACGGTTTTGGGCATACTCAACAAGACTAGTTTGAGCACCGCAAATGTTTGTACCAGGCCACGTAGCCCCGCAGGGCAGAGTGGCGTCTCCGAAGGAACGGCACTCCGCTGCGGCTTCGTGCCTTACGACAAACTGCGCTGCTCGGACAGGCAGCTAAAGTGTCCGATTTCCCCCGGTCGGGCCGATGGTGATCTCGAAACCGTCCTCCGTCTCCTTGAAACTCGAGGGGCGGCCGAGCTTCTGCGCGACCCGGAGCACACTGTCGCGCGCGGCACCATCGCTGACGTCGACGACGACACCGGCCGAATCACCGGCGTCGCGGATGGCGTCGGTGGCCATCAGCATGGGTTCCGGACAGGAATAACCGCGTGCGTCAACTCTCATCGTCGATCCTGGCGCCGCCGAACCGTCGGATGCAGGATTCACTCTGCCGGCTCCGCGCCTTACTACAGACCATCGCACTCGGACAGGTTGCTACTTCCCGCCGCCCATGAGCTTCTCTATCTCATCAACGCTCTTCGGCGCGCCGTCGGAGAGAACGCGACAGCCGTTCTCCGTCACAACGACCGTGTCCTCGATGCGGATTCCAATATCCTTGTCGCGCAGATAAATGCCGGGCTCGACCGTGATGACCACGCCGGGCTCCAGCTTGCTCACGTCGACGCCAGGGTCGTGCGCGGCCAT
This sequence comes from Planctomycetota bacterium, assembly GCA_031082105.1. Lineage (GTDB taxonomy): Bacteria > Planctomycetota > MHYJ01 > JACQXL01 > JAVHLO01 > JAVHLO01. Next base: position 405 of record JAVHLO010000326.1, on the reverse strand, counting down.
CCCGACGTAGTGGCACGTCGAATGGCCGACGTAGCTGTCCAGGCCGGCTTCTCTCAGCGACTGCAGCGCCGTCCTGTGGATATCCGCCAATGTGACGCCGGGCTTCACCTTCGCGATTGCCGTCTCCTGGGCCTTCAGCAGCGCCTCGTACAGTTTCTTCTGCTCCTCAGAGAACTTGCCGCTGACGGGCACAGTCCGGGTGACATCCGACGCGTAGTAGCCGTAGTTTGCCCCGACGTCCATGAGCACGAGTTCGCCCTCCTTCGAGCTTCGCTGCCCGGCGAGATGATGGAAACTCAAGGCGTTCGCCCCGCCCGCGACGATGTGGTGAAAGCTGAGCCCCTGCGCTCCCCGCTTCATGAACCCGAAATGGATGTACGCGGCGATCTCGTACTCGGGCATGCC
>JAVHLO010000325.1 GCA_031082105.1 Planctomycetota bacterium | reverse complement strand
ACAGGGACTGTCCCGCCAGGGGCGGGATCCGCCTGAGGCGGAAACGAGACTTGCAGGAGACTGGGCGTTCTGTTGTCTCGTCAGAGTCGCTGGAAGTCCCCGTTCCAGTATCCGATCGGATTTTGCTTCTTCGTGATTCCTGGCGTCCTTGGCGCTCCTGGCGTCATGGCGGTTCATTTCTTTTCACTTGTCACGCAGGACTGGCCCGGCCAGGTCGTCGGGCGTGGAGCGTCCTGCCCACGGCGCGCGCGACCTTGCGCAGCTCACGCATCAGGCTGCCGAACTGCGCGGGGCTGAGCGATTGGAACCCGTCGCTCAGTGCCTTGTCGGGCTGCGGGTGCACCTCGATGAGCAGCCCGTCGGCGCCGGCGGCTACGGCCGCCCTCGAAACCGCCGGGACCAGACTCCTGACGCCCGTGCCGTGGCTGGGGTCGACCAGCACCGGCAGGTGCGTAAGCTGTTTGAGAAGCGGCACCGCCGAGATGTCGAGCGTGTTCCGCGTGTATGGCTCGAAGGTCCGTATGCCGCGCTCGCACAGGATGACCCTGTTGTTCCCTTGCGCGAGGACGTACTCGGCCGACATCAGGAACTCCTCGATCGTCGCCATCATTCCGCGCTTGAGGAGCACCGGCTTGCGGCTCTTGCCGACGGCCTCGAGCAGCGCGTAGTTCTGCATGTTGCGCGATCCGATCTGGAGGATGTCGGCGTGTGAACCGACCAGCTCGACGTCCGTGGGCGAGATCACCTCCGTGACGACGGGCAGCCCGGTGTTCTCTCGAGCCTCCGCAAGGATGAGCAGCGCCTCTTTGCCGAGCCCCCGGAAGCTATAAGGTGAAGTTCGCGGCTTGAACGATCCGCCGCGGAGGACATGAGCTCCCGCCTTCGCTACCTGGCGGGCGATACTGAGCGCCTGGCCACGGCTCTCGACCGCGCACGGGCCCGCGATCACAACGATCTCCCTGCCGCCGACGGTGACGCCGCCGACGGAGAATCGGCTGTTCGACCGACTCGCACGCCGGGCCGCCAGCCTGCACGCAGGCGGGGCGGAGTCGCCGGGAGAAAGACGGTGCGCGGTGAAGGTCATGGGGTACTCGGAATTTGGATTTTGGATTGGCATATGCCCTTCCAAAATCCAGAATCTAAGATCTCAGGAGCGGCGTCAGCCTCGACTTCAGCTCCATTCGCGCGCGGTGAAGCCGGGACCGGACCGTGCCGATCGGGAGGTCGAGCATGTCCGCAATCTCTTCGTAGCTCTTGCCGTCGATGTCGCGCAGGACGACCACCGCCCGCGACTCCGGGTCGAGAGAGAGGATCGCCTTCTGGACGGTGTCGGTCCGCTCGCGCTCGGCGGCCCGGTCGGTCGGGTCGGATGCGGAGCTGCGCTCGTGTTCGGCCGAACCGCCGACGAAATCAAGATCGCTGTCCGAAGTGTGTACCTGGACCGCCTTCCCCGCGCGGCTGCGATGGAACGAAATGCACGTGTTCGCCGCGATCCGGTACATCCAGGTCACGAACGACGATCGCGTCTCGAACGAGCCGATGGCGCGGAACGCCTTGATAAAGCTCTCCTGGCACAGGTCGGCGGCGTCATCCCTGTTGCCGACCATGCGATAGACGATATTGTAGATGCGGTCCTGGTAGCGGGCGACGAGCGAGCAGAAGGCATCGGCGTCGCCGCGCCTGCAGCGTTCGATGAGCGACGCATCCGACGGTTCGGCGGTCGCGGGCTCGACACCTGTTTTTGTCGGAAATTGCATTGGGCTCATTCAGCGTTTCGCGCGCACCGGAATCCGTAGCCGAGCATGCGCAGGTCTCGTTCGTCGGCGAATCGAGCGGGGCACTGGCCGGCGCCGGCGCCTGGGAGCAGGAACGAGGCGCCCTTCAGCACGGCGGTCTTCGGTCCCTGCGTGCCGCTCGCCGAGGACTTCGGTTCCTCCACGGTCGCGGTCCATTCCGCCGCGTTGCCGGCCATGTCGTTGATGCCGAACGGGCTGACGTCGCCCGATGTCGACCCGACAGGCACGAGCTTGCGCGAGCCCGACTCGGCCGCGTTGCACTTTGCCGGGTCGTACCCGTTGCCCCAGGGGAATTCCCTTCCGTCCGTGCCGCGCGCGGCCTTTTCCCACTCCTCGGCGGTGGGTAGCCGCTTGCCGGCCCATGCGGCGTACGCAACGGCATCTTCCCAGCTCACGCCCGTGACGGGCAGGTTCTCGGTCCCTTCGGGCGGGGCGCCACGCTCCCAGTCCCTCGGCGGCTCGTGCCCGGTTACTGCTACGAAGTTCTTGTATTGCACGTTTGTGACCTCGTAGCGGTCGATGTGGAACTCCGTAAGCGCCAGCGGCTTCTTGTCGGCGCCGGAAAGGAACTCGCCGGCAGGGATGAGCACCATGTCCTGGAGTATCGCCTTCTCGCGGGCCTGCTTTATCAGTCCCTGGATTTCGGTATCGTTCTTGTTGTACTTGAACGCCCGATCGAACGCGGCGATCGCCTCGCCCCACTGTCCCGCCCGCATGTGGTCGTGGCCGCGTCCAAGCCACATCTTGAAGAGCGTCTGAAACTCGTCGCGCTGCTTTGTCGCGCCGGCGAGCAGGGCTTCGATTTCCTGCTTGTTCGACGCGTAAGGCCTGGCCTCCTCGTACAGGTTGACGGCGGAGAAGAAATCCTCCTCCGCCTCCTCCGCCTTTGCCCGGGCCACGAGCTCATCGTATCTGGCCTTCGCGGCGGCGGCCTCCGCCGCCCTGATCTTGTCTTCGAGCTCCTTGATGTGCGCCGCCAGACCCGGGTCGGGCAGGAGGGCGTCCGCCTTGCGGTACAGTTCCACCGCCTCCTTCGGCAGGCCGGCGGCCTCTTTCTTCCTCGCCTCGTCGCGGAAACAACCGGCGCGCAGGCGTGATATCATCTCAGTAGTCTCGGTCCTTGATTTGATGGCGTTCGACGCCTCGGCCCGCTCAAGGGCGACCTTGAGGTCGCCGCGGTCCTCCGACTCCTTCGCCTCGACGAGCAGCGTGCGCGAATCGCGCTCGGCGCGTGCGTCGGCGAGCTCCGACATGAGCGCCTCGTCCCGGTCCGGTTTCAGGAGCTCCACAGCGTCCTCGAACGCCTTCACGGCGGCGACATAGTCGCCCTTCTTCGCCAGTGTGCGCGCGTTGTTCGCCTGGGCGGCCGATTTGGCCTTTGCGGCCTTACGGTCGGGCGTTTCTTTCGGAGTCTCGGCGCCGGTCGGACCCTCGGCCGGCGGCGCGGTCTTGCCCGGCCTGTCCGGGTTCGCGGCCGTCGAAGAGGTCGGAGTCGTCGTGCCCGGGACCGCCGGCGGGTTCGCGGCCGTCGACGTGGTCGGGCGGATCGTCGCAGGCGTCGCCTCACCGTGCGTTCCCGCAGAAGAGACCGAGGGCGCCGACACTGGTGTCCGCTCGTTTGGCGACTGAGAAGTGCGAACGAGCATGAGGGTCACAACGAGACCGATGACGATGAGGACAAAGAGGACCGTTATGAGGGGGCCTGCCTCGCCGGCCGCGCCTGGTCGCCTGGAGCGTCGAAGGGGAACCATATCGCACAATCTCAAATCAAACCGAAAAAACTCGGAGCCAACCGTGGCACAACCGGTGTGGACTCACACTTTCGTCTTTCTGTATCCTTCTGTACTACGAGATAGCCGCTGAAATCACCGAATCCGCCGAGACTGCCCAGACGGTTGTCACCTGTAGATTCGGCGGTTTCCGCGGTTTCGGTGGTTGATTTTGGATGCGGCCACGCTGCGCCAGGTGCTCTACGGCCTCAAATCCGAAATCCCAAATCGCCAATGCGAAATCGTCCGCGGGCTACGCCTCGATCTCTCTCGGGAACTTCTCGGCGAGCACATACACGCTCGCGCCTTGCCGCACCGTCAGGTCATGCCGGGGATTGATCAGCAGCTCGCCGTCCTGATCCACCGCCAGGAGGATGATGTTGTGCTCCTTCGACAGAAGGGCGAGGAGATCGGCGAACGGCCTGCCGGCCAGCCTCGAGGCGAGCTTGACCTTGTAGATCTCGCTACCCTCGCCGAAGCTGATGATCTCGTTGAAGAACCGCGAAAGGCCGTGGGTGAGCGCGGACTGGGCGAGCAGCCGGGTCCCGATATCGCTGGGGCAGACGACCTCGTCCGCGCGGGCGCGGGCAAGGTGCTTGTAGTTGCGCGGGTTCAGTATCTCGACGCAGGTATGCACTTTCGTGTTCAGGGTCTCGACCGCGAGCGCGACCAGGATGTTCCGCGAGTCCACGTCGTTGTAGTTCCCGGCCGACTTGTCGGCCATGAGTATCGCCGTGTTCGCCTTGAGGATGCCGGCGCGGAGCAGCGTCTCGGTCTCGGCCGGGTCGCCCTTCACGAAGTGGACCTTCGGGTCGTCGATCGGGCATTGTTCGAGATTCTCATCGACGATGACGATATCCCTCTTGATCTCCACGTCGTCGGAGAGG
>JAVHLO010000324.1 GCA_031082105.1 Planctomycetota bacterium | reverse complement strand
CTCAGAGACATAGAGGAAGTGAGTTACCAGACGATTCCGAAACCTCCACGGGTGATTGTCTTGGTAAAGCACGAAACCGACTTCGGCAGGGAGCTGGTTTTCTCACCACTTATGCCTGCGATACCGTTCACGAAGAACAAGACTGTTGATGACTTGATTGACCGCATCGCCAAATCCAAGGGCCCGTAACGTCCTCTACTGCACGCTCGCTGCACTTGCGATGGTGAGCCGACAATCGGATACCTGAGAAACTAGAACGAGGAACAATAGAATTGGAAAAAGAAACACCAAAAGACCAACAGATACCCGCGCTTGACAAGAGCGACTTCGGCGACGTCATGGTCGTCGGAGGCGGGATCAGCGGAATCCAGGCCGCGCTCGACCTCGCGACCTCGGGGTTCAAGGTCTACCTCGTCGAAAAATCGCCGACCATCGGCGGCAAGATGGCCCAGCTCGATAAGACCTTCCCCACCAACGACTGCTCCATGTGCATCGAGTCGCCCAAGTTCATCGAGTGCGACCGGCATCCAAATATCGAAATCCTCACCTACACCGAGGTGGAAAAGGTCGAAGGCGAGGCGGGGGACTTCACCGTCTCCCTCGTCAAGAAACCCCGGTACGTCATCGAGAGTAAGTGCACCGGTTGCACGGTCTGCAAAGAGTACTGCCCGGTCTCGGTCCCCGACCCGTTCAACCAGGACCTCTCCTCGAACAAGGCCATCCACATCTACTTCTCCCAGGCGGTGCCTCTCATCAGCTACATTGACGAGAATTGCCTCTACCTCAAGGAGAAGAAGTGCGCGATCTGCCAGGGGGTCTGCAAGAACAACGCCATTGACTTTCACCAGGAACCGGAGAAGAAACAGATAAAGGTCGGCGCGATCGTACTTGCTCCGGGCTACGAGGTCTTCAATCCCGCCCCGCGTGGCGACTACGGGTACGGCAGGTACGAGAACGTGGTCACGAGCCTCGACTTCGAACGGCTCCTGTGCGCCACCGGCCCGCACGAAGGCGAAATCCTGCGGCCTTCCGACAAGAAACACCCGCACAACATCGCCTGGATCCACTGCGTCGGCTCCAGGCAGGTCCTCGAAGGTGGAAACAGCTACTGCTCCTCGGTCTGCTGCACCTACATCCAGAAGCAGGTGATCCTGACCAAGGACCACGACGCGGACGCGCGCGCGACCATCTTCCACAACGACATCCGGTCCTTCGGCAAGGATTTCGAGCGATTCTACCAGAGAACGGCAAAACTCCCCGGGATCAGGTTCATCAGAAGCTACGTGCAGGTGGGCAGGGAGATTCCGGGGACAAAGAACGTCACCATCAAGTACTCGACCGCTGATGACGGAGTGAAGGAAGAGGAGTTCGATCTCGTGGTGCTGGGCGTCGGATTGAACCCGCCCGTCGGTGCGAAGAACCTCGCGGACACGTTCGGCATCGAGCTCAGCGCCCACGGATTCTGCAAGTCCAACCCGACGAACCCGATCAAGACGTCGCGCCCGGGCGTCTTTGTGAGCGGGGCATTCAACGGCCCCATAGACATCCCCGAATCGGTCATGACCGCCAGCGGGACCAACGCGCTCGTTGGCGAAGTGCTCGACTACCGGCGCGGGAAACTCTCCCGAGAGCGCCTTTATCCGCCGGAACGTGACGTCTCGAAGGAGAAAGCGAAGGTCGGGGTCTTCGTATGTCATTGCGGCGCCAATATCGGACGGGTCGTGAACGTCCCGTCCGTCGTCGAGTACGCCATGACGCTTGGCAATGTCGCTCACGCTGAAGAGGGCCTCTTCGTCTGTTCCACGGACGCCGCCGAACAGATCGCGAAGACGATCAAGGAGAAGGGGCTCAACCGCGTGGTGGTCGCGGCCTGCACGCCACGGACCCATGAACCGCTCTTCCAGGACACGCTCCGGGAAGGCGGCATCAACAAGTACTTCTTCGACATGGCCAACATCCGGGAACACTGCTCGTGGGTCCACTCCAAGCAGAAGGAAGAAGCCACCGAAAAGGCCAAGGGCATCGTCCGCATGTCGGTCGCCCGGGCGGTCGAACTGGAACCGCTCCAGGAATTCAAGCTGCCCGTGAACAAGGCCGCGCTCGTCGTCGGCGGCGGCATGGCGGGGATGACCAGCGCGCTGGCACTCGCGAACCAGGGGTTCGAGCTCCATCTCGTGGAGAAAGAGACAGTCCTGGGCGGAATGGCGCGTCGAATCCACTTCACGCTGGAAGGGCTGGATGTTCAGAAATATCTGAGTGAACTCATCCGCCGGGTCTATCAGCACCCGCTGATCCGCGTGTACCACGGCGCCACCATGACGCAGGTCTCCGGTTACGTGGGCAATTTCACGACGACCGTGAAATCCGAAGGACAGGTCAAGGCGATCCAACACGGCGCCGCCATCATAGCCATAGGCGCGGAGGAATATAGGCCCACTGAATACCTCTACGGGAAAGATGATAGAGTGATAACCTCGGTAGAACTGGGAGAGCGGATCAGTTCGCAGTTCGCAGTTCGCAGTTCGGAGCGCGGCGTTCGGAGTTTGGAGGACGGAGTTCCGAGTTCCGACTTCCATGTTCCGAGTTCCGAGTTCCGCGTTCCGAGTTCCGTCGTGATGATCCAGTGCGTCGGCTGTCGCAGACCGGAGGACAGAAACTACTGCAGCCGGGTCTGCTGCAGCCATTCTGTGAAGAACGCCCTCAAGCTGAAAGAGCTGAACCCGGGGATGGACATCAGCATCCTCTTCCGCGACATGAGGACCTACGGGTTCAGCGAGGACTACTACCGCGAGGCGGCGGACAAAGAGGTGAAGTTCGTCCGCTGGGAGCCGGAGGACCCGCCCCAGGTGGCCGCGGCGACCAGCGAAGAGGGCAAGGCCGTCCTGCGCGTCACCGTGCCGGACCTCATCCTCGGCAAGAAACTCGAGTTGGACGCGGATCTGGTCGTACTGGCCGCCGCGGTCGTTCCGGCGGCGGGCAGTCAGGAGATTTCCAGACTCTTCAAGATCCCGTTGAGCCCGGACGGTTTCTTCCAGGAGGCGCACGTGAAACTGCGGCCCGTGGATTTCGCCGCGGACGGCGTCTTCCTGTGCGGGACCGCCCACTATCCCAAGCACCTTTCAGAAACGATCAGTCAGGCGTTGGCCGCCGCCGGCCGCGCCGCGACGCTCCTCTCGCACGATACCGTCACGGCGTCCGGAGCAGTCTGCGAAGTGAAAGAGAACGAATGCGTCTCTTGCGGCGCATGCATCACAGCGTGCAAATACGACGCGATAGAGCTCTACGATACGCCCAAGGGCAAGAAGGCTAGGGTGAATCCCGTTCTCTGCAAAGGTGACGGCCTCTGTAACGCAAAGTGCCCGACGAATGCAATCGTACTGAAGCACTACAGCAACGAGGAGATCCTGAGCCAGATCGATGCGGCACTAGTGTAGCCTTGCCGCAGTAGATGATTCCCGGAAACAACACTGGATCCAGGAATCCAAGTGGGAGGATGCATGATGGCGAGCCCCGCAGGGGCGCAAGATAATAGCCCAGGGCGAGTTCCCCGCGAAGCGGGGGACGCAGCCCTGGGTTGAAAGGCCACACAATGGCGAGCCCCGAAGGGGCGATAGAGACTCTGCCGCCCCTGTCGGGGCTTGCCTGATTGTGATCGGTGTCCCAGGGCTGCGTGCCTCGCTGCGCTCGGCACTTGCCCTGGGCTATTATCTCTCGCCCCTATCGGGGCGACTGGCACGATCTCGAATCGCCAAGAGGTACACGGGAAGAGTGACCAAGGAGAGAATTGAAATGACCGCAGGACCTGAATTCACTCCGAAAGTGATCGGATTCTTGTGCAACTGGTGAGCGTACTCCGCCGCCGACCTGGCTGGAGTCTCCAGACAGCAATACACGCACGAGATGAAGATCATCCGCCTCATGTGTACCGGCAGGATCGACCTCGCCTTCATCCTCCGGGCGTTCCAGAAGGGCGCTGACGGCGTGTTCGTCGGCGGCTGCTGGCCCGGCGAGTGCCATTACATCACCGAAGGTAACTACGACGCGCTCGGCAACATGCACCTGTTCAGAAAGCTTATGGAGCACGTCGGCGTCAATCCTGAGAGGCTCCGGGTCGAATGGGTCTCCGCGGGTGAGGGGATGCGCTTCGCCGAGGTCGTGGGTGATTTCGTCAAGAAGCTGAAGGAGCTCGGCCCGCTCGCCAACGACGGCAAGGCAGGGCCCTGCCCAGCGCCAATCACGAATCGGGAAAAAGCATCGGCAGCCTGTCATTCCGAACTCGGTTCGGAATCTCCTTTGCCACTGTCCGGCTCTTCGCTGAAGGAGATGCCCCCGACGCGTCGGGGGCATGACAGCGAATCAAAGGCTATGAACAAGTCCGGCTACGGGCTGCAGTTCAAACTCGAGGCCGCCGGCCTGTTGATCCCGTACCTTAAGCTGGTCGAGCGCGAGAAGCTC
>JAVHLO010000323.1 GCA_031082105.1 Planctomycetota bacterium | reverse complement strand
GACCTTCCCGGGCCAAGCTGCCGCAAGGAATTCTAAAGCTAGACAACCTCCTTTGACATCTTTGTCAGCACCAAGACACAAGGACACAAAGTCCACAAAACCATGTGAACTACGTATGCCGCGTCAACGATCAGCTTGGTCGTCATTTCCGATTGACGCGCGGCCGGGATGTGCCGCCCGCGAAAATCGCGATTCTCTGGAAATTGTCTCGTCAAGTTTGTAGAATGGCGCTTCGATGGATGGCGGGTAGCGGCGACGGTTGATTCCGATGAAATTGAGGTTTGAGCAATGAGCATTCTCGTCGATCGCAATACGCGGGTCGTCATTCAGGGGATCACGGGCGAGGCCGGCGCGTTCCACACTCGCCAGATGCTCGAGTACGGGACGCAGATCGTCGCCGGCGTGACGCCCGGCAAGGGCGGCCAGCTCCTCGACCAGAAGATCCCCATCTTCGACACCGTCGCCGCCGCCGTCGAGAAGACCGGCGCGAACGCGTCGGTGATCTTCGTGCCGGCGCAGTTCGCGGCGGACGGGATCATGGAGGCCGTCGACGCGGGGCTCGGCGTCGTCGTGTGCATCACGGAGGGAATCCCGCCGCTCGATATGGTCAAGGTGAAGGCGTTCATGAAGGGGAAGAAGACCACACTCATCGGGCCGAACTGCCCGGGCATCGTCACGCCCGGTCAGTGCAAGCTCGGGATCATGCCCGGCTACGTGCACAAGCCCGGCTCGGTCGGGCTCATCTCGCGCAGCGGGACGCTCACCTACGAGGCCGTGTGGCAGCTCACGTCGCTGGGTCTCGGCCAGTCGACCTGCATGGGGATCGGCGGCGACCCGATCGTCGGCGCATCGTTCGCGGACCTGCTGGCGATGTTCGAGGCCGACCCGGGCACGGAGGGCGTCGTGCTCATCGGTGAGATCGGCGGTTCCGCGGAGGAACAGGGCGCGGAGTACATCGGCAAGAACATGAAGAAGCCGGTGGTCGGCTTCATCGCCGGCCAGACGGCCCCGCCGGGCAAGCGGATGGGTCACGCGGGCGCCATAATCTCCGGCGGAAAGGGTACCGCCGCCGAGAAGATCGCAAGCCTCAAGGCCGCCGGCGTGCACGTCGCGGCGAACCCCGCCGAGATTGGCAAGACAATGCTTGCCGTGCTGCGCGGGAAACGGTAGCCCGCCTCGTTCGCGGAAGTCCATAGTCAGGCACGCAGCAGCCGCGGCGGAGTGCCGTTCCATTGACTTTTGCGTTGCCAGAGAAACCTCCTCTTGTCATACCCGCGATAGCATGCCCTCGACCGCGATCGGGGGCGGGAATCCAGAGATAGTTGCATTGGCTCTACAAGCACCAGGCAATCGCGCTCAGCCATACCACGATACTCCGCTGCGGCTCCGTAGCTTACTACGAACGTCGCGGCATGTACGGCATTTCCCTTGACACACGGGCATGTCCATGGTATGATGATGGGGTTGGCGCCGGGGTTATGGTGTCGCAACTCTCTGGTCGACAGCCTGTTGCCCCTGATTCCGGGCCGTGCCAGAAAGCCGTCGCCGCCGACGGGCGTTCCGCGGGTGCGGCATCGGCTTGCGGTAGCAGGGAAGGATTGCCGGCTCTGAACGTGTCATCGTCGGAGCGTACTCTCTTTTTTTTGGAGGTTTGCTTGCGGTAAACGAATTCTACTCGGCAAGCACTGGATGCACACGCACAATTTGGAAGCCGGTCTGTTCCATTTCTTCAACATATCGTGCCCGCCAATACGGCATTGCCGCTTCCAGTATGCTCCTCCCCGACCCGCAGCTTTTTTTCCATGGGGTCAGTTCTTCGGACACGCGCGGGTCTCGGCAATGCGAGCAGTCTTTGTAGGTCTCAGCGTCTCGGAAACATTCTCAGACCCGTATCGTCCCGCGTTGCGGGGCAGTGAGGTCCGGTTGTTGATCCGGGCGCGCCGGACGTCTCCAAAATGAGGGGGCTGCCGGTTTTATCGATCACTTTGTTTTGAAGGCGAACCAGATGAATATCTATGTTGGAAACCTGTCTCGCGAGACAGCAGAGCAGGATCTGCGCACGGCCTTTGAGGCTTTCGGCCAGGTATCGACCGCGAGCATCATCAAGGACAAGTTCAGCGGCGAGTCAAGAGGGTTCGGTTTCGTTGAGATGCCCACCGGCGCGGAAGCCCAGGCGGCGATCGCCGGCATGGGCGGCAAGGAACTGAAGGGCAGAATACTGACCGTCAACGAAGCGCGGCCGCGCACAGACCGTGGCGGACGCGGCGGCGGTGGCGGCGGTGGCGGGAGAGGTGGCGACAGGCAAGGCGGTGGCGGCGGAAGGCGCTCCTGGTAGTGTCCGCAAGACCGCCCGGCGGATGGCCTGCCGGACCGGTCAGAGACGAACAACGACGCGACGACATCCGTGTGCACCATGCGCACGGATGTCGTTCGCTTTTTTAACGTCCCGAGGAAGGCGGTCTGTCGACACTCCCCCTATGATACGTGACTTGTGGAGGACAGGGCACCGGAACGACTACACCGGATTTGCCACGAAAAGGCACTGAACGCACAGAATGCCAAAGGAGGCAATCCTATTTCGGCGATGAGAGGCTATGTTTCCGGACTCTGTGACTGCGCTCTGTGTATTTTGTGCCTTCTCCTGGCCGATTCCGTGCTCAAGGAAACGTGGGATTCCATTTGACATTCCGGCGGTAGACCATGCCCGGCCCCACTGCAGCAGTCGCTCTCTGTGTCCTCTGCGCCTCTGTGGTTTGACGCAAACTGCCCTGCCGACGGCAACGAGGCAGTTTGAGTTCGATAATCGTACGGAAGATTTGACTTTCGTGCGCGACTATCGTAGAGTATCCCGTCCATATGAAGGAACTCACGACACAGCAGACCCGGCGCGCGCTGAGGATGTCCACCTTCGAGGGCAACTTCGCGGGCATCCATGCGGCGTTGACGGGCGGGATGTTCCTCATCGGGTTCGTGACGGCCATGGGCGGCAGCTACGTGCATTTCGGGCTCATCGCGGCGCTGCCGACCCTCGGCACGCTCGTCCAGATCCCTGCCGCGTACTGGTTCCAGAAAGCCCCGTCCAGGAAGCCGTTGACCGTGATCAGCTCGTTCGTTTCCCGGTTCGTCTGGATCGTCACGCCGTTCCTGCCGTTCCTCTTCCCGCTCAGCACGGCGCTCTGGATATTCCTCGGCGTATTCGCGTTCCACTGCGGCATACTGAATGTCGCCGCAAACGGCTGGACGTCGTGGATGTCCGATATCGTGCCGCGCAAGATGCGCGGCCGGTACTTCAGCCGGCGCAATATGATCATCTCCATAGTCTCGCTCTTCGTCGGGACGGCCGCGGCGTACTTTGTCGATTTTCTGAAGGAGGGAAGGCCGTTCGGACGAACCATCGCGGGAATCCTGTCGCCGATCATCGGGTTCATGAAGGACTGGGCGGCAGGCTCGACCGACACCGTCTTGAAGACGAAGGTGGAGCTTGCAGGCATCGGCCTGCTTTTCTTCGTGGCTTCGATAGCGGCGGTCGTATCGGCGTACCTGCTCACCCGCCAGCCCGAGCCGAAGCGTGAGTTCGGGAAGGACGTCCGCCATGCATCGTTCTTCGGGTCCGCGCGGGAGGTCTTCGCGAACAAGCCCTTCTTCTCGTTCCTCGTCTTCATGACGGTCTGGAACTTCCTGAACGGGTTCTCCGCGCCGCTGTGGGTGCCGTACCTGTACAACCAGCTCAAGATGAGCTACGCAATGGTCGCCTGGCTTGGCGTGCTGGCGGGTGTGATACGGATCTTCGTGCTGCCCATCTGGGGAAGGCTGGTCGACCGGTTCGGCAACCGACCGGTGCTCCGCTTGAGCATCCTGGTGATCGGGTTCCATCCGCTGATGTGGCCGATCGCGAGCCCGAGCTTCCTGCTGCCGATCTACATCGACACGATCTCGTCCGCGATCATGTGGCCCGCGGTGGAAGTCGCTGCGTTCAACCTGCTGCTGGGTTCGACGCCGAAAGAACGCAAGGAAATGTTTTACGCCGTCTATGCGGCGACGACCGGCGTGGCGTTTTCGGTCACGCCGCTGATAACGGGCAAGGTGATGGACCTGGCCAAGTTCTACGGATACGAGCTGCAGGCGATAGTGGTCTTCTTCTGCGGCGTGGCGGCGGCGCGGTTCGCGGCCCAGCTTCTGCTGATGCGCGTGAAGGAGGAAGGGGCGCGATCGGTGCTCTACATGGTGAAGACGGTCTGGCACGACCTGCGCGGCCTCTTCCTGCCGAGCAGGCCGACGCTGGCCGTTGAAGAGACCGGCTCGCTGCCGAAGCCGCCGCACGGGAAGACGAAATGGTACTAGATGTCTCGAAAAAAGTGGACGAGCCCGGCTCTTGGCAGTCCCTTGCCTGGAGACGGCGCGCTTGGGAAATCCCAACGACCAACACCCAAATCCCAACAAAATCCCAAGTCCCAAC
>JAVHLO010000322.1 GCA_031082105.1 Planctomycetota bacterium | reverse complement strand
CATCAGCGCGGCGGGCCTCTACGGCCAGTTGACTACGGGCAACCCCATTCGCATCACGTCGAAAGTCGGCCCCGGCAAGCCCGCGCACTACTGCGAGATCCACATCGACACAACGAAGAACATGCCGGTGCCGACCAAGGAAGAGGATATCGAATGGGGCGTCGAGCGCGGCACGCGGGTCGAGATCGAGCTCGAGGCCAAGTACCAGAAGGGACACCATTCGGTCGACGAGTATTTGCGCGAGGTGGCGCTCGCGAATCCGCACGTCGCGATTATCTATCACGCGCCGGACGGACAGGACGCGATCTTCGAACGTTCCACGACCGTCCTGCCGCCGGAGCCTAAGACGATCAGGCCGCATCCGTATGGGGTCGAACTCGGCGTGCTCGGCAAGATGCTCAAGGATACGAAGTGCAAGCGGATTTCACAGTTTCTCTGCAACGAGTTCTCGCGCGTGAGTCCGCGCGTTGCCGCCGAAATCTGCGACAAGGCCGGCATCACGCCGACGAGCAGGCCGCATTCCATCGCGCACGCGGATGCCGAGAGGCTGTTCCGCGCGATCAACGCAACGAAGATCATGAATCCGCCAACCAACTGCATCTGGCCGATCGGCAAGGACCTTATCCTGGCCGGCATGAAGAAGGTATTGGAAGCGGAACACTACGTGGCGACCACGCGGCCGCCGTCCGTCTACAGGGGCAACCCGTTCCTGGTCGAGGCCGGCATCGCGTACGGAGGCAAGCTCCCGACGGAGGGGCCCGTCCAGCTCTTAAGGTTCGCCAACCGGGTCCCGCTCCTCTATCAGCAGTCCGCGTGTTCCATTACCGAGTCCGTCATCGACACCTCTTGGAAGAACTACGGCCTGGACCAGCCCAGAGGATCGCTGCCGGCCGGCGGGGCCGCGATCTTCGTGCATCTCGCATCTGTCTGGGTCCCGTTCACCTCCGAGAGCAAGGAGGCTATCGCGGACTATCCCGAGATTACCAAGGAAGTCAAACTTGCGCTCCAGGAATGCGGGCGGAACCTGCTCAGTTTCGTCAGAAAACGCGAACACGAGGCGTACGAGGCAAAGCGACGGTCCATCTTCGAACTATATGCGGGCGAGCTCGTGGAATCGCTGCACCATCTGACCGGTTCTTCCAAGGAGAGGCTCTCACAGAAGCTCATGGTCATTGCGAAGAAGCGAACCGGGCTTGTGACCGAACAGCCGCCGTCGGTCGGTGCCGGGGGTCAGTAGGCAGTAGGCGGTAGGCAGTAGGCAGAAAGCAGGAGGCAGAAGGCAGTAGCGTCGTGGGCCGGCATTGTTAAGGAATCAGTGAAAAGCAGCGGTAGCCTGTCATTCCGAACTCGGTTCGGAATCTCCTTTGCCCTGTGTCCGCCCTTTGCTGAAGAAGATGCCCCGACCCGCAGGGCATGACTGCGAATCGAATCTCATGAATAGATAACGCCGGGCCGTTGCTGCCTGCCGGCTGCCGGTCACTACCTTCTACTCGCCAGTTTTCGCCATGGATAAACCCGCGACACACTATAGCGTACTGTTCGTCCCCTCGGGCAAGAGGGTGTCCGTCGAAAAGAACCGGACCGTGCTCGAGGCGGCGGAGGCGGTAGGCGTGGAACTGAACAGCCTCTGCGGCGGCGATGGGATATGCGGCAAGTGCAAGGTGCTCATCAAGAGCGGGTGCGTCGAATCCGAGCCGTCGCAGTTTCTGAAGCCCGAGGAGATTCGCGCCGGCTACGTGCTTGCCTGCAAGGCGCGGGTCGTCGGCGACCTCGAGGTTGAGACGCAGCCGACCGTCGAGTCGGGGGACGAGCAGATACTCGTGAGCGACACGGTCCCGCCCGGCGCGGCCATGTTCACGCGCGGCGGCGATGTCGTCGGCATCGAAATGGCGCCCCCTCTTGAGCCGGGAGAGGGCGGGGGTGAGGGTCGACAAGCCTCCCCACGCTCTGGAAAAGTCACAGCCACTCCTCCGCCTTCACCTCTTTCCGCCGTCCCGCTGGCCGCCCGGCTGCAGAAGGGGCCGCTCACCACAAAGCTCTTCCTCAAGCTCCCACCGCCGACCCTCGAGGATACGCTTTCCGACCTCGATCGGATCTACCGCGAGATCGCCAGGTCCGGCGATGTCCCGATCATGCAGACAGGGCTGGCCAACATCAAGAATCTCGCGGGATTCCTCAGGGGGGCAGACTGGCAGGTGACGGCGACGCTTGGCAAACGCGGGGGCACGGTCGAGCTCGTTCTGCTCGAAAAGGGCGATACTTCCCGCAGCAACTATGGTCTTGCAGTCGACATCGGCACCACGACCATCGTAGTCCAGCTTGTTGACCTCAATTCCGGCAAAACCGTAGGGACCAAGGCCTCGACGAACAAGCAGGCGAAGTACGGCGACGATGTCATCTCACGCATCATCTTTGCGAGCGAGCGATCCGGGCTTGACACGCTTCGGGGTATCGTGGTTGATACTGTCAACAGGCTCGTATCCTACCTGGTGACGGAGAGCGGTGTGCGGCTCGGTGACATAACCGCAGTCGTCTGTGCGGGCAACACGACGATGCTCCATCTGCTGCTGGCCATCGATCCGACTTTTCTGCGCAAGGAGCCGTACATCGCGGTGGCGAACAGTGTGCCGGTGATCCGCGCGGCGGAGGCCGGGATCCGTATCAATCCGCGCGGACTCCTCTTGTGCCTGCCCGGCGTGTCGAGCTACGTTGGCGGCGATATCTCGGCGGGCGTGGTGGCCAGCGGGATGTCGAGGAGCCCGGAACTCTGCATGCTGATGGACGTCGGCACGAACGGCGAGATAGTGCTGGGCAACCAGGAATGGCTGGTTTCATGCTCCGCCTCCGCCGGTCCGTGCTTCGAGGGGAGCGGAATCTCCGCGGGGATGCGCGCATCGACCGGCGCGATCCAGCAGGTGCAAATCGTCGGGTCGGTCGGCGGGTCTGTGATGGGAGATTTCGACCCTCACCCCAACCCTCTCCCAGAGGGAGAGGGAGCGTCGTTCCGCGTCGTCTTCACGACCGTCCACGCCGGCAAACCGCGCGGCATCTGCGGCTCCGGCATGATCGATGTCATTTCCGAGTTCCTCCGCGTGGGCGTGATCGACCGGGCGGGCAGGATGGACGCGGACTTCCCTTCGAAGCGCATGCGCCGGCAGGAGAGCGGCGAGCCGGAGTTCGTGCTCGCATGGGGTCCGGAGACGGAATACGGAAAGGACATCACGGTCACGCAGTCGGACGTGGCGAACATCCTGCGCGCGAAGGCCGCGCTCTTTGCCGGCGCGCGCGTGCTGGCGCGGAAGATGGGGCTCACCTGCGAAGCGGTCCACAAGTTCTATATCGCCGGCGGGTTCGGGAACTACATCGACATCGAGAAGGCGGTCCGGATCGGGATGATCCCGGACATCGACCGCGCGAAGATCCGGTTCATCGGCAACAGCTCGCTGGCGGGCGCGAGGCTCGCGCTCGTCTCCAGCGAGGCGCTCGACGAGGCGTACAAGGTCGCCGACAGGATGACCTACATCGAGTTGAGCGCGGACAACACATTCCACGAAGAGTTCACCGCGGCCCTCTTCCTGCCGCATACGGACAGCACACTCTTCCCGAGCGTGTCGAAACAGGCATGAACAATCTGCGCGGCCCCGCCGGCCCTGCTTAATGTCTTGACACGCCAGGCCCCCCTTGATATGTTCTCCGGGAATGAAGGAGAATGAAGGCCATACAGGCGCGGCGGAAGGGAGCGCGCGTACGCCGCGTGTACGCCGCGCCACCGCGTGTCTTGTCGTCGCAATATTCCTTGCGGCGTTCGGGGTCATGCGCTACACGAGCGACATCCTGACCGACGCATACCCCGGCTGGCACTCGGTGGTGGAGGGTACCTGGCTGCGCTATCTCATGCGTGCCCCGTCCGACGGCACACTCTGGGGCTACGTGAGCGTGCAGTATTTCAAGATCCTCGCTGTTCCGTGCGGTATCTCCGGCGTGTTCGTCCTCTACAGGCTCTTCGCGCATGACCTGGCGGAGACGGATCGTCACTGGCGTCTGCCCGAGATTCGCGCCCTGTACGTGCTCGCCCTCCTCTTTGCTTTCACGCTCATGGAGTTCGAAAAGGCCACCCATTTCATCGGGCTGCGGATGGCCGGCCTTCTTGCCGGCGAGCGGGCATGGGTGAATCATGTCCTTCACGTCGCAAGCGCCGCCATGGGCTGGCTCTACATGCGCTGGCTGATATTCGTCCCGGAGCCCGCAACTGCGGGGACGTCCGGCGATCGTACCCGGCGCTCTCATTAGATCTATTTTCGAAGCGTGCACACCGTAACCAGGGAACTGAAGAACGGAAGAACGAAAGAACCGGGGAACGAACGGGCGGAAAAGTACTGTCAAGAAAACAAGATTGTCCTGAGTAATAGAACAGAGATGCCCCGCCGAAAGACTGTCATTCCCGCGAAAGCGGGAATCCAGTGGGTCGCCAACGCGACCGAGAC